>CAYRLM010000242.1:0-3065 GCA_964425035.1 uncultured Ruminococcus sp. | reverse complement strand
TCTTGTCCCATGTGAGGTCGCACCAGTTGAACTCCTTCATCCAGAAGCAGTCGAAGTGGAATACCTTAAGCGGAATGTCGCGTTCTGCCATTCCGTCAATAAAGCCGGTAACGGTCTTTTCGTCATAATCGGTGGTAAAGGAGGTGGTAAGCCACAGACCGAAGGTGTAGGCGGGGGTGAGTGCAGGCTTGCCTGTAAGCGTTGTGTAGGTGGAAACAACGTCGGTCAGCTTCTCGCCGCCGATAACGAAGTATTCCAGATGCTCGCCCTGAACGGAGAACGCTACCTTGGAAACGGTTTCGCTTGCAACCTCAAAGGTCACCTTTTCGGGGTGGTTCACGAATACGCCGTAGCTTCTGGAGGATACATAGAACGGGATAGACTTGTAGCTCTGCTCGGAGCTTGTGCCTCCGTCGTTGTTCCATATTTCAACGGTCTGACCGTTCTTTACAAATGTGGAGAACTTCTCGCCGAAGCCGTATAAGCATTCGCCCACGGAGATATTCAGCATTTCCCGCATAACTGCGCCGTCGGCGGTTTCGTCATGTGCGAAGAACGGCTTCATTTGGTCGTTCGCCATGCGCTCGTCGGTTTTCCACTGATCCTCGGTGATGTAGGAGGTGGTGCGCCAGCCCTCCTTGGTGAGCAGCTTGTCGTTGTAGTAATATTTAATATCCCATGCGCCGCCCTTTGCGACAACTACCCTTGTGCTGCCGGAAATAAGCTCGAACGCTCCGTCGGTTTCCTTAATAACCGGCTTGAAGTTCTTATCCTCGTTGAGCCTGAAATCCGGGGACTTATGTACCCTGCCCTTATAATGGTCGACAGATACCTTAATCGTGTTTTCAAGGGTGGAAGTGAAAGTGATCTCCAGAACGGGACCGCCGAGCGTCATGCCTCTGTTGCCTATCCACTGGTTGGTGGCAAGCACGTTGATGGAGGTGTCGTCCGCTGTAACCTCGTACATCTGTGTTGCGTAATTCACGCCGTAGCCGGGCTTGTTCAGCCATAATCCGTCTGCATACTTCATTGGTGTTTATCCTCCGTTAAAAGATTTCTCCGTAATTGGTGGTAATCGTTTACACACCGTCAATTTTATTCTATCATAATTGCTTCAAAAATTCAAGGGGTATTTGAAATTTTGTGAATTTTTTTTATTGCGTGTGCCGTAAGCGGAGTATTGAATTTTTCTTCCGAAAGCATTATAATATCGGTGTAAGGAGTGAGGGCAATGAAAGGTCTGCTTAAATTTATAAAAAAGGAAGCGGTTCTGTGTATCTCGTTTGCTGCGGCGCTTGTTTCCATGATATTCGTGCCGCCGAACGAGAACTATCTCGGCTATGTGGACTGGTCAACGCTGGGGCTTCTGTTCTGCCTGATGGCGGCGGTTCAGGGCTTTGGCAGCATAGGCGCATTCGCCGGATTGTCCCGGGCGCTGACGAAGCGGTTTCATAATACCCGTACACTGGGGGCGGCGCTGGCGCTGATGTGTTTTTTTCTGGCAATGCTGATAACCAACGATGTTGCGCTGCTGACCTTTGTTCCTTTGACGATACTGATGTTCCGCAACCGAACGGAGGCGAAAATTCGGACTGTTGTGCTGGAAACCGCTGCGGCGAACCTCGGCTCGATGGCAACGCCGATGGGAAATCCGCAAAATCTCTATATTTATTCGCACTATAATCTGTCGCTCGGTGAATTTTTCGGCACCATGCTGCCGCTTACGGCGCTGAGCCTTATTGTTACGGCGGCGTCCGCCCTGCTTATTCCGTCCGAGCCGCTGGAGCGGTCTGTCAGTCCCGATGAAGCGTCAGAAAAGCCGGGAAAGCTGCGAGTGATACTTTTCAGCCTTGCTGCCGTTTCAAGTCTGTGTACGGTGTTGAGAATACTGGACTGGCGCATTTCTTTGGCGGTGACGCTGGTTTGCGTGATTGCTGCGGACAGGCGTGTGCTTGCGCGGGTGGATTATGCGCTGCTTGCGACCTTTGTGTGCTTTTTTGTGTTCGTGGGTAATATCTCGTCCATATCGGCGGTTCGCAGCCTTATAAGCGGTATCGTCACGGGCAGGGAGCTGCTTGTGGGCGCCGCCGTTTCTCAGGTGATAAGCAACGTTCCCTGCGCCGTAATGCTGTCAGGCTTTACGGATAATGCGCGGCAGCTTTTGCTCGGCGTTGATATAGGCGGCTCGGGTACGCTGATAGCTTCGCTTGCGAGCCTAATTTCGTTCAGGCTGTACTGTGCCGGCGAGGGTGCAAAAAAGGGACGGTATTTCGCAGTGTTCACGGTGTACAGCTTTGCGGTGCTGGCTGTAATGCTGGCGGCGCAGCTGGGTCTGAATGCGTTATCGCTGTAAGCGGTTTTCGGACGTTTTTGTACATTTTATGCGTAATCTCCGCATATCCTGCTGAGAGGTGATTTGGTATGGTGTACAGTTTCAACGACATACGCTGCAAGGAAATAATCAATGTGCGAAACGGCTGCCGCATAGGTTTTCCCGACGATATCGAATTTGACGGCTGCACTGCGAAAATATGTCGTCTGGTGGTATACGGCAGGGCTAAGTGCTTCGGATTATTCGGCAGGGAAGAGGATATCTGCATAAAATGGTGCGATATAGAGGTTATAGGCGAGGACACGATACTGGTGTCCTGCGAATCACCGTCAAATTCGCCAAAAAAGCGGTGGAAGGGTATCGGAAATTTGTTGAAATAGAATGCTTCAAATTTATTGAAATAATATCCGATTTGTGATATAATATTCGGGTAAGTGTGCGGAATACTATGCACAAATACACACACGGTCAAGCCGTTCCGTCGGTGCGCATATGCGTCCGGAGCGTTCAGCCGTGGAGGAAATCACATTTATCAACCAAAATCAGGAGGAAAATCAAATGGCAGTAGTATCTATGAAGCAGCTTCTCGAAGCAGGTGTACATTTCGGTCACCAGACAAGAAGATGGAACCCTAAAATGGCTCCTTACATCTTCACAGAGAGAAACGGTATCTACATCATCGACCTGCAGAAAACAGTAAGAAAGCTCGATGAAGCTTACAACTTTATCCACG
>CAYRLM010000241.1:0-3074 GCA_964425035.1 uncultured Ruminococcus sp. | reverse complement strand
GAAATAAGCGGTAACAATGTCAGAAGAAAAAAGACTTGCGGTGCTTATGGACAGCGATAATGTTTCCGCCAAATATGCGCAGTTCGTCATGAACGAGGTGCAGAAGTACGGCGTGCCGACCAACAAGAGAGTTTACGGCGACTGGGAGAAGGGCGGCAACGGCTGGCATAATCCCGCCATAAACTACTCAATCATGCCGGTGCAGCAGTGCAGCTATATCGCCGGGAAGAACGCCACCGATTTCTCTATGATAATCGACGCAATGGATATACTCTATTCCGGCAATGTGGACGGATTTGTGCTTGTCACCAGCGACAGCGACTTCACACGGCTTGCAATCCGTCTGAGAGAGGCGGGAAAGCTTGTGGTGGGAATAGGCGAGCTGAAAACTCCCAGAGCGTTCACCGTAAGCTGCCACCATTTCTGCTATCTTAATCAGATAGGCGAGCCTGAGGGAATGCAGGACGAGGCTACCGTCAGAAAAGCTGTGCTGAGTTTTGTCACGGAAAATCAGGACGAGCGGCTTGACCTTGCGAAAATCAGCGCAGTGCTTACGTCGAAGTTCGGCAATATCAATTTCGACGAGCTGGGGTATAAGAGATTTTCGAGCTTTATCGACAGCTTCCCGGAGCTGCGCAGGAGCAACACCTTTGTTTCGCTGAGAAAGAAGCGGACTGCCGCCCCGATACATGCGGAGAAGCCGCAGGAGGTCACGGAGCAGGCGGTGGTGCAGGCTATGACGGAATATCTCGGCGAGCATGAGCCGGAGCAGGATAATATGCTCAAGATGGAAAGCTGGCTTAACAGCAGGTTCGGGAAAATTGACTTTGCGAAGCTGGGAAGCAGCAGGTTTGCGAAATTCATCGACAAGCAGCCGCAGTTCACAAGAACCGGCACTCTGGTGAAGCCTGCCGAGGCAGCGCCGGAGGCTAGGCTTACCGCCGACAGCTACCGCAGGGAGGTAGCCTCATATGCCGGGGAAAATATGCCCGACGGCGGAAATATCGGGCAGCTGAACAACCGTCTGATGAGCGTTTTCGGCAGGAACTATTTCAGAGAGCTTGGCTTCGGGGATTTCAAGTCTGCGCTGGATTCCGTGCCTGAGGTCAGAGTGGACGGCAACAGGGTGTTCCTTTCCTCCCCTGCCGCACAGACAGAGAAGCCGACAAATCTTCCCGGCCCGGATACTGCCGCGGTGTTCGCAAGAATACAGCAGTACGCCGCAGAGAACATGCCCGACGGCGGCAACATCGGTCAGCTGAACAACGAGCTTATGAGCGTATACGGACGTGACTACATCGACGCAATGGGCTTCGGGGATTTCCGCGCGCTGCTGTCATCGGTGCCGGATATACGGGTGAGCCGCAACCGTGCCTATTCCACCGTGCCTGTGCAGATAACGGAAGCCGCCGGCGAAGAGCCGCAGGCGGCAGAGCCGGAGAATGCGGATATCTCGGAGGAGAAGCCGTCAAGCGAGGACAGGCGCAATTCCGCACGGAGAAGAAATTCTGCCCGCCGTGAGGCTGAGATTGCCGCAGAGGATAACACGGACGCAGCCGAGCAGAGCGGCGAAAATACCGACGAAAACAGTGAAAATACGGCTGAAAGAGCAGAGAGTGCGAGAGAATACGAGAAGCCGGAGCTGAACACCGTCAAGCGGGAGATATTGCAGTTTGTCGCTTCGTCAGAGAACGGCGGAAGTCTTTCAAGGCTGGGCGGCGTGCTGGGTGCAAAGTACGGGCATGATTTCCTGAGGCAGCTGGGCTTTACGTCAATGAGAAAGCTTGCGGCGGAGCTTACCGGAACGGTTATCAGGAACAACAAGCTGTATATAAGCGACGAGTTCGCAAGACAGACCGAGGAGATAGAGCGATTTGTCAACGAATTTGCGCGCGGCGAGGGAAGTCACAGCATACGGGCGCTGGGAATAAAGCTCAAGGAGCGCTTTGAGGGATTTGACTACCGCAACTACGGCTTTGCGAGGTTCACGGACTTCATCAACGCCATTGACGGGGTGCGGGCGGACAGATACCATATCAGCCCGGCGGAGTGACAGTATGAGGACGGACATCATTTACAGCCTTTCATCGCCTTACAGAGATGATTTCAGGGTGACGGGCTATCGCTTCGGAAAGGGCGGAAAATCCTGCTGCATAATAGGGTCGCTCAGGGGCAACGAGATACAGCAGCTGTATATGTGCAGCCAGCTGGTGAAGGCGCTCGAAGGGCTGGAGAAAAAGGGCTGCATATCCTACGACAGGGAGATACTTATAATTCCCTCGATAAACAGCTACGGCACAAATATCGGAAAACGCTTCTGGTGTCTGGACAACACGGATATCAACCGTATGTTCCCCGGAAACCCGGACGGCGAAACCACCGAGCGCATTGCGGCGGGAGTGTTCGCAGAGATATCCGAATATCAGTACGGGGTGCAGTTTGCGAGCTTTTATATTCCGGGTATGTTCATTCCGCATGTGAGAATGATGAAAACCTGCAAGGAGAACACCAGCCTTGCGAACCTGTTCGGTCTGCCCTATGTGGTGCTGAGAACTCCCAGCGCAATGGATCAGTCCACGCTGAACTACAACTGGCAGGTGGGCGGCACGGCGGCGTTCTCTGTTTACACCAACGCCACGGAGAGCATTGACGAGCAGTCGGCGCAGCAGGGAGTTTCGTCGGTGCTGCGGTTTCTTTCCAGAATGGGCATAATAAAGTACAGGTGTCACGGCGGCTTTATGGGTACTATCATCGAAGAGGACGATATGATGGACATCAAGTGCGGCGCTGCGGGTATTTACCGCAGTCTGCGCAGAAGCGGCGACGAGGTTGAAAAGGGCAGCCTGCTGGCGCAGATTATTCACCCCTACGAGGGTTCTGTCATCAGCGAGGTCAAGGCGCCGGCGGAGGGCATTTTGTTCTTTGCGCATGAAAGTCCGCTGGTTATGGATAATACCGTGGTGTTTAAGATGATTAAGAGGCTGCACAAATAGGTCGGGTAAGACTTTGTCGGAAAACTCCGCCGCAGCGGGATAAAAGTTTTCGGTCCAGCCTTTTTCAAAAGGCTGGCGGGG
>CAYRLM010000240.1:0-3097 GCA_964425035.1 uncultured Ruminococcus sp. | reverse complement strand
TCTGGTCTGCCTGAAGCGCCTCCTCTATCCTCTGCGGCATCGCTGCGTCGGATATCATGAAATCGCTTCGCGTGTAGCCTGAGCCTCCCGTGCTTAATGCTACTGCCATTCTGTCACCTCCTTAGATGATAAAATATCTATATCAAGGCATTACGCCCGGATATGCCTGTTCAAGCGCCCTGATTATGCGCATTTCTGATGGACTGCCCGGAAACGAATTCCTCTATGAACTGCTCGTTTTCCTTTGTGGCAGCCGCCTTGTAGTCCTCAAGCTGCTTCTCCTCAAGCTTTTCAAGTGTGCGGACGTCCTTGGTAGCCTCTACCACCACGCCCAGCTGCTTGTTTATTTCCTCCTGCTTGCGCTCTGCGCTGAACTCCCGTGCGTGTATCTCCTGCTGAAGCGTCACGATATAACGCTTGCGCACGGATACCTCAAACGCCTGCGCTCCCTGACGGCATACCTGCTCCAGCTCTTCGCTGCACTGCCTCACCTGAACGGTCAGCTCTTCCTTTTCCTGATAAAGCCGCTGCAGGTCAGCCTGCAAAGCGCTCAATGTGTTCTTCTGGCGGTCAAGTTCCTGTTGGCGGAAATCCATCAGCTTCTGTAACGTGAACTGAAATTTCTTCAAGAGTTATCACCTCGCTGGCTTACTGTTCGTCGCCGACTGCGGCTATAAGGAGCTGCACCGTTTCCTCCAAGGTGTAGCTTTCCTCCACCCTCTGCATGAGAAACTCGTTTATCCTGTCTATCTTGCGGATCGCCTCGTCAAGCGCCGGATTGGTGCCGTGCTTGTAGGCTCCTATTGAGATAAGGTCTGCATTGTTGTTGTAGAGCGACAGCAGGTTTCTGAGCTTTCCTGCCGCCTCCTTGTGCTCAGGCGTGTCAATTTCCGACATAAGTCGGCTGATGCTGGGCAGAATATCTATCGCCGGATAGTGGTTCTGCGCCGCTATCTTTCTCGACAGAATTATATGTCCGTCAATTATACCGCGGACTGTATCTGCTATCGGCTCGTTGGTGTCATCGCCCTCAACGAGCACGGTGTAAATTCCGGTTATCGACCCCTCCGGGAAGTTCCCGGCACGTTCCAGCAGCTTTGGCATATTGCTGTAAATCGACGGTGTGTAGCCTCTGGCGATAGGCGGCTCTCCTGTGGAAAGTCCGACCTCGCGCAGTGCCATGGCGTAACGTGTAAGGCTGTCCATCATCAGCAGCACGTCCTTGCCCTGCTTCATGAAGTACTCGGCGATAGCCGTGGCGGTAAGCGGGCATTTGCTTCTCATCATCGCAGGCTGGTCTGACGTTGCAACGACAAGCACGGAGCGTGCCATTCCCTCAGGCCCCAGATCCCTCTCAATGAACTCGCGAACCTCACGGCCACGCTCTCCGACCAGTGCAATGACATTGATGTCTGCCTTGACCTTACGGGCGATCATGCCCATCAGCGTGGACTTTCCGACGCCTGAGCCAGCGAATATACCCATTCTCTGACCCTTGCCCATGGTGAGAAGTCCGTCTATCGCCTTAACGCCAAGTTCTATCTGCTCCTTTATCGGAGGTCTGTTGAACGGATTGGACGGAACGCCCGTTATCGATATGCTGTCTGTACAGCCGGGATCAGGGCCGCCGTCCAGCGGCATTCCCGCTGCGTCTACTATTCGCCCGATAAGTCCTGTGCCGGCTTTCACCGTGAGCTTGTCGCCGGTGGAATCCACTATGCTGCCCGGCCCTATGCCCTCTATCTCGGTATAGGGCATCAGCAGGATATTGCTCTTGTTGAATCCCACGACCTCCGCCCGGATATAGCCGGTCATATCCTTTGAGTATATGCGGCAGACATCGCCGATATTGCAGGCAGGTCCGCTAGCTTCGATCGTCATTCCGACAATCTTCTCTATCTTTCCCATGTAGCGGAAGGTGTCATATTTAGTTATATCCTCGCAGAAATCCTTGAGATCAAGTGCCATGAGCTTCCTCCGCTGTCGGGACTACTCCTCCTCGTCTGGCTCTTCGTCAGGCTCGGGGGTTGTTTTCTTCTTTGCGGAAGCCTTGAACCTTCCGCTGCCAAGCTCCTGTATCATTCTGAGCTGGGTCTGTATGCCGGCGTCAACTATCTCGCTGCCGTTATCAACTATTACCGTACCCGGCTCAGCCTCAGGCAGCAGCTCCACGTCAACATACTGTATGCCGCCGCAAAGCTCCTTGAGATACTCGTAATCTGCCGTAAGCTCTTCGTTGGCACCGTTGTCGTTGAGCGTTATCTTAATGCGCTCGCTGTTGCGAAATTCCTTTGCGGCTTTCTTGATAAGCCGCTTGACCGCCGCACTGTCCTTTGATGTAACGCTGTCCAGCGTTACCTTTTTGGCTATTGCCATTACGGTGTCGTAGATATCCTTTTCATAATCGGCGAAAAGCTGCTCCTTTTCGGAGTTTATCTTCTCGGCGTACTGCCGCGCTTCATCGAGAATATCTCGCCCCGCGGCAAGGCAGGCTTCCTTTCCGTCCCTCTGCCCCTGCTCGAAGCCCTCCGATTTTGCACGGATAAACACGCTGTCACGATTTGCCTCCGCATCGGCGGTTATTTGTGAAGCGTTGTCGTTTGCCGACGCAATAATTGCCTGTGCACGGCGCTTTGCTTCAAGGATCAGTTCCTTTCCCTGCTCCACGCATCGTGCCTTCATGTCCTCAAGGGACTGCTGCTCCTGCGCCAGCTTTTCTTCACGCTCGTCCAGTTCCCTCGTGCGCTGCTCCAGCCGCTGCTTTTCCTCCAGAAGCTCCTGCTTCGGATCATACACCGGCTCGGGCTGCTCCTGCACCGCTTCATCAGTGTCGTTGGGTGCCGGGCGTTTCGGCAGCTCTATGGTATTGGATATGTCAACGCCGCCGCCGAAGTAAACGGAGTTCCTTTTTAATACTTACAATGGTTTCCCTCCGCTGAAATACTATTCACGGAAATCAGGCGATAACCTCGTCGCCTCCGCCGCCGTGGGATATGGTGATTATGCCGTCCTGCTCCAGCTTGCGTATCGTTGCAACGATATTCTGCTGTGCCGCCTCGACGTCACGCATACGCACATTGTGCAGATACTCGATATC
>CAYRLM010000239.1:0-3117 GCA_964425035.1 uncultured Ruminococcus sp. | reverse complement strand
AAACGGATTAAAATTGGTCATTTTCCTGCGGAAAATGACTTTATCGACAAGCTGACTGGAACGCCGAATAAAATTCGGCGTTCCAGTTTTTTGTGCGATTTTGTATTTCCGAAACAGATATCGGGCAAAATAGAAAAAATCTTTTTAGGTCTTGACAAATACCCCTATGGGGTATATAATAATATCGGTGAGGTGATATTATGGGTGAACAAAATGAATGCTGCCACTGCACGGAATGCAGAAAAACAAAGGAGCGTTCCCCGGAGGAATACCGTGCGCTGATGAACAGGATAAAGCGCATTCAGGGTCAGCTCAGGGGGATCGAGAATATGCTGGAGAATAACGCCTACTGCACCGATATACTGGTTCAGGTATCCGCCGCCAACGCCGCTCTCAACTCATTTAACCGCGAGCTGCTGGCAAGTCATATAAAAAGCTGCGTTGCGCAGAATATTCGCGAGGGTAACGACGAGGTAATAGACGAGTTGGTAAACACCCTGCAAAAGCTGATGAAATAAAGAAGAAAGGGCAAAAATGAAGCAATTTGACGTAACGGGAATGAGCTGCGCCGCATGCAGCGCCCGTATCGAAAAAGCGGTTTCCAAGCTGCCGGGCGTGAGCTCCTGCTCCGTAAACCTGCTTACAAACTCCATGAACGTAGAGGGCACGGCGTCCGGCGGCGAGATTATCGCAGCGGTGACTGCGGCAGGCTACGGCGCAAGCGAAAGGGGAGCCGCAAAATCCTCGGACAAGCCCACCGCCGGCGGTTCGCCGGAGCTGCACGGCATGAAGGTGCGGCTGATATCGTCGCTCGTGTTCTTGATAATATTGATGTATTTCTCAATGGGACACATGATGTGGGGATTTCCTCTGCCGCCGTTCCTTGAGGGAAATCATGTGGCAATGGGGCTGATACAGCTGCTGCTTACGGCTGCGGTGATGGTGATAAATCAGCGGTTCTTCATCAGCGGCTTCAAGGCGCTGTTCCGAGGGGCGCCCAATATGGATACGCTGGTGGCTCTGGGAGCGTCTGCGGCATTCGGATACAGCACCTTTGCGCTGTTCGCCATGACCGACGCACAGCTTCACGGCGGCTCCGAGGCGGCAATGCCGTGGATGAACGAGTTTTATTTTGAGTCGGCGGCGATGATACTCACGCTGATAACCGTCGGAAAGCTTCTCGAAGCACGCTCGAAAGGAAAAACCACCGACGCACTGAACTCGCTGATGAAATTGGCACCGACCTCCGCTACGGTTATCCGCAGCGGTCAGGAGGTGGAAATACCCATAGAACAGCTGTGCGTCGGAGATATATTTGCGGTAAAGCCCGGAGAGAGCATTCCTGCGGACGGAACGGTCATCGAGGGCGAAAGCGCCGTGAACGAAGCCGCACTCACGGGCGAAAGCATTCCTGTGGATAAATCTGCGGGCGACAGAGTTTCCGCCGCAACGATAAACACCTCGGGATATCTGCGCTGCAAGGCGGCACAGGTGGGCGGCGATACCGCCTTATCCAAAATAATAAAAATGGTGAGCGACGCCTCTTCCACAAAAGCGCCCATCGCCAAGCTTGCCGACAGGGTTTCGGGGGTGTTTGTCCCCGTTGTTATCGGGATAGCGCTGGTGACCGTCGCCGTATGGCTGCTGTGCGGTCAGAGCGTGGGCTATTCGCTTGCAAGGGGAATTTCCGTGCTTGTCATAAGCTGTCCCTGTGCGCTGGGTCTTGCCACTCCCGTGGCGATAATGGTGGGAAACGGCGTCGGCGCAAAGAACGGCATACTATTCAAGACAGCGGTTGCTCTGGAGCAGACCGGAAAGGTGAGCGTGGCGGCGCTGGACAAGACCGGAACAATCACAAAAGGCGAGCCGGCGGTCACGGACATAATCCCGTCGGCGGGAATTTCCCCGGAGGAGCTGCTGTCCGCCGCTTGTTCGCTTGAGGCAAAGAGCGAACACCCTCTTGCCGCAGCGATAATGAACAGGGCTGCCGCCGAGAATATCTCCCCGTGCGAAACCGCAGATTTTGCGGCGCTGCCGGGAAACGGGCTTTCCGCCATGTTAAACGGCGATAAGCTGCTGGGCGGCAGCGTGAGGTTTATTTCCTCCCAAACCGTAATGCCTGAGGAAACGCTTGCGGAATGCGACAGACTGTCCGGCGAGGGAAAAACTCCGCTGTGCTTCGCACGAAACGGCGTTCTGCTGGGCGTAATAGCAGCGGCGGACGTCATCAAGCCGGAAAGCCCCGAGGCGGTAAGGCAGCTTCGCGGCATGGGTATCCGTGTGGTAATGCTGACCGGAGATAACGAGCGCACAGCCAATGCCATCGGCGAGCAGGCAGGCGTTGACGAGGTAATAGCCGGAGTTTTGCCGGACGGCAAGGAGGAGGTAATCCGCAAGCTGAAAAAGCACGGCAGGGTCGCAATGGTCGGCGACGGAATAAACGACGCACCGGCGCTTACCCGTGCGGATATAGGAATAGCCATCGGCGCAGGAACGGATATCGCAATAGACGCGGCAGACGTTGTGCTGATGAACAGCAGGCTCACCGATGTCCCTGCGGCGATAAGGCTGAGCCGAGCTTCTCTGAGGAATATCAAGGAGAACCTGTTCTGGGCGTTTATTTACAATATCATAGGCATTCCGCTGGCTGCCGGGGTATTTGTGAATATTTTCGGCTGGTCTCTTGACCCGATGTTCGGTGCCGCGGCTATGAGCCTTTCCAGCTTCTGCGTTGTCACAAACGCCCTGCGGCTGAATTTTGTAAAGGTACACAGCACGGCGCATGACAGAAAAATACACCATCACAAGGAGGAAAAAACAATGGAAGTAACAATGAAGATTGAAGGAATGATGTGCGGTCACTGCGAGGCGACGGTAAAAAAGGCGCTGGAAGCAATACCCACGGTTGAAAGCGCCGAGGTAAGCCATGAAAAGGGAACGGCTGCGGTAAAGCTTTCTGCGGAAACTCCCTTTGAAGTGCTGAAAAAGGCGGTCGAGGACAAGGATTACAAGGTTATCGAATAATCAAATTAACTCTCCCCCAGTCTGCTGTTGGAGAATTACTTGTCAAAAAACCCCGCCGCAGCGGAATAAAAGTTTTCGGTCCAGCCTTTTTCA
>CAYRLM010000238.1:0-3176 GCA_964425035.1 uncultured Ruminococcus sp. | reverse complement strand
TTGTCGTAAAGCTCCGCATTTTTGTGTCGCAGTACCGGCATTGCACATACAATAAAGCGACCGGGAAAATTCTGCCCGGAATAAACTGCAAGGGAGAATTGGAATGGAACGCTGTCTGAATGAGATAAAGCCCGGCGAAACTGCGGCGGTGCGTTCGCTGAGGGCGCACGGAGGAATGCGCCGACGGCTTCTTGACATAGGTCTTGTGGAGGGAACTTTGGTGGAATGCGTGGGGGTAAGTCCGATGGGAGATCCTGCGGCTTATCTCATCAGGGGAGCGGTTATAGCGATAAGGGCGGCGGACAGCCGCAATGTGCTTATAGGGGAGGCGCAGCATGGGACTGACAAGTAATTCCACAGGCTTTGCCGCAGCGGTATGCCCGGTGATAAAGCGCCGCACGCCCGACGAGAAGATAATCGCAATAGCCGGAAATCCGAATGTCGGCAAAAGCACGATATTCAACGCCCTCACGGGAATGCGGCAGCACACGGGAAACTGGCCGGGAAAGACGGTTGCGGCGGCGCAGGGATTTTTTTGCACCGACAATCACAGCTATGTTCTGGCGGATATTCCGGGGACGTATTCGCTGCTGGCTCATTCCGCAGAGGAAGAGGCGGCGAGGGATTTTCTGTGCTTCGGGGATATCGACGCCGCAATAGTCGTGTGCGACGCCGCCTGCTTACAGCGCAGCCTCAATCTTGTTCTTCAGGTGATGGAGCTGTGTCCGAAAACGCTGGTGTGCGTAAATCTCTGCGACGAAGCGGAGCGCAGGGGGATAACCCTTGACCTTGCCGCACTGGAAAAGAACCTAGGCGTTCCGACGGTGGGAACCTCCGCCCACGACAGGCGCACGCTGAAGCCGCTGACGGAAGCGCTTGACAGGCTGTGCGGCGGAAATGCGCCGGAAAATACCAAACGGCTGCGCTATATCCGCCCGATTGAGGAGGCGATAAGCTGCGTCGAGCCGCTGCTGGAGCGCTTCGGCGATAAGCTGAACCCTCGCTGGCTGGCGCTCAGGCTTATCGAGGGCGACGCTTCGCTTGCGGAAAAGGCGGGGGAGCATATCGGAGAAAATCTCTCGGGAGAGAGCGTTTGTGCGGCGGTGGAGCGTGCGAGAATACGGCTTGCACGGGACGATATAACGCTGGATATACTGCGTGACAGGATAGTTTCCTGCATAACGCTCGGCGCAGAGGAAGCCGCAGACGGCGCAGTGTGCGAATGTCCGGGCTGCCGCAGCGCAGACCGCCGCGCGGATAAGCTGCTGACCGGCAGGGCGCTTGGCTTTCCGCTGATGATATTGCTTCTGCTGGTTGTATTCTGGCTGACGATAAGCGGCGCAAATTATCCGTCGCAGCTGCTGTCGGAATGCTTCGGCAGACTGGGCGAGCGGCTGAACGAGTGGCTTCAATTCGCACCGGAGCAGCTTCGGGGGATTATTGCGGACGGAGCATACCGCACGCTTTCATGGGTGATTTCGGTCATGCTGCCGCCCATGGCGATATTTTTTCCGCTGTTCGCACTGCTGGAGGATTCGGGCTACCTGCCAAGGGTCGCATACAATCTCGACAAGCCGTTTCAGAGGTGCGGCTCCTGCGGAAAGCAGGCGCTGACTATGGCTATGGGCTTCGGCTGCAATGCCGCCGGAATAGTCGGGTGCAGGATTATCGACTCAAAGCGGGAGCGGCTGATAGCCATGCTTACCAACTCGTTCGTTCCCTGCAACGGGAAATTTCCCTTCATTATCACGCTGTCGGCGGTGTTCTTCACGGGAGCTGCGGGGGCTGCCGGGTCGGTGCTTTCGGCGGCGGTTGTCACGGCGGTGATACTTCTGGGTATCTTAATGACCTTTGCGGCGTCAAAGCTGCTGTCGGCTACCGTCCTGAGGGGACAGCCGTCAGGCTTTACGCTGGAGCTTCCGCCGTACAGAAAGCCGCAGTTCGGAAAGGTGATAGTCCGCTCGATACTTGACAGAACGCTGTTCGTACTTGGCAGGGCGGCTGCCGTGGCGGTGCCTGCCGGGGCGGTAATCTGGATACTTGCGAATGTCTGCGTTGAGGGCGGCACGCTGCTTTCCGTCTGCACGGGGGCGCTTGACCCGTTTGCCGAATGGCTCGGAATGGACGGCGTTATACTTATGGCTTTTATTCTCGGAATTCCCGCAAACGAGATTGTCATACCGATAATCGTAATGTGCTATATGGCGCAGGGAAGTCTGACGGAGCTTTCGCTGCCGGAGTTGGCGCAGCTTCTCGCCGACAACGGCTGGACATGGCGGACGGCGCTGTGTACTATCCTGTTTTCGCTGCTGCACTGGCCCTGCTCCACCTCGCTGCTCACCGTAAAAAAGGAAGCGGGCGGCCTGCGGTGGGCGGCTGCGGCGTTTCTGCTTCCCACCTGTGCGGGAATTGCGGTGTGCTTTGCCGCAGCGCAGATCACGGGGCTGTTCGTGTGACAGAATGTCTGTAAAAATTAGGAAATTAAAGCTGCATTATGCTGCATATAATAAAAATATTTTTGCATAACCGCTGTTTCAGTATTGACATAATGAAAATTTTGTCTTATAATAGAGGTGTTGGTTTTATATCGTCATAAAATCGCAGTATATGTGGTTTTAATCAATGTGTATTAACACATGAAACTTACAGGAGGCAATTCAATGAGAGTTTACAACTTCAGCGCAGGTCCCGCAGTGCTGCCGGAGGAAGTCCTTCGGGAAGCGGCAGATGAAATGCTTGACTACAAGGGCACAGGCATGTCCGTTATGGAAATGTCGCACCGCTCAAAGGCGTACGACGCCATTATCAAGGAAGCCGAGCAGGATATCCGCGACATCATGAACATTCCGGACAACTACAAGGTACTGTTCCTTCAGGGCGGCGCTTCACAGCAGTTTGCGGCTGTTCCCATGAACCTCATGAAGAATAAGAAGGCAGCCTATATCATTACCGGTCAGTGGGCAAAGAAGGCTTATCAGGAGGCTAAGCTCTACGGCGACGCAGTAGCGGTGGCTTCCTCCGCCGATAAGACCTTCTCCTATATTCCCGACTGCTCCGACCTCGATATTCCCGAGGACGCCGACTATGTTTACATCTGCGAGAACAACACCATCTACGGCACAAAGTACAAGACCTTGCCCAACACCAAGGGACACACGCTGGTTGCCGACGTTTCC
>CAYRLM010000237.1:0-3194 GCA_964425035.1 uncultured Ruminococcus sp. | reverse complement strand
ATTTCGTATCACAGTGGCGCATTTTTCCGTTTTCACGAAGTGAAATCGCCGCCCCAAACGGCGGCGAAGGAAAAATGCGAGCGTTGGCGGCGGCAGCGGCGAAGCCGCATATTCAAGCCGCCAATGCAGCTAAAGGGGTTCGGTTGAGGACGCAAGCGTCCACCCCGATTCGCAGACGATAGTCTGCGAATAAAGATTTTATCAACATACTCAGCCTTCTTCGCAGGCTAAATAAGGTTTTTCGACGAACTGAAATTCGCTTTGGTGGCTTTCAGCCAAACAGTAAAATTTATTTTTTTTGCAGAGATATTTAGGAAATAAATTACAGCACAATCTACCATAAAGGAGCGTCAACATGATAACCGAACAGAACTGCACGATGCTGTGTGATTTTTACCAGCTGACTATGGGCAACGGATATTTCATGACAAAACACGCCGACCGTATCGCCTATTTCGACGTGTTTTTCCGAAGAGTGCCGGACGGCGGCGGCTACGCTGTCTGCGCCGGGCTGGAGCAGGTGATAAACTATATTCTGGGGCTGCGCTTCTCCGAGGAGGATATACGATATCTGCGCGGCAAGGGTATCTTTGACGAGGACTTTCTCGACTATCTGCGGCATTTCAGATTTACGGGCGATATCTGGGCTGTCCCGGAGGGAACCCCGGTGTTCCCGTCCGAGCCGCTTATCACCGTCCGTGCGCCGGCTATTCAGGCGCAGCTTATCGAAACCATGCTCCTGCTGCTGATAAATCACCAGTCGCTTATCGCCACAAAAGCCAACCGCATAGTCCGTGCCGCACAGGGCAGGGCAATTTCGGAATTCGGCTCACGCAGGGCGCAGGGTGCAAGCGGCGCAGTTCTGGGCGCAAGAGCCGCATATATCGGCGGCTGCGCAGGCACGGCGTGCGTTCTTGCGGACGAGCTTTACGGCGTCCCTGCGACCGGAACAATGGCGCACAGCTGGGTGCAGATGTTCGACACGGAGCTTGAGGCGTTTGAAAGCTACTGCCGCACCTATCCCGACAGCGCAACGCTGCTGGTGGATACCTACAATGTCCTGAAAAGCGGCGTGCCGAATGCGATAAAGGCTTTTGACAGCGTATTGAAGCCGCTGGGAAAGCGCCCCTGCGGAATACGCCTCGACTCCGGCGATATCGCATATCTGTCCCGTGAAGCCCGTAAAATGCTTGACGAGGCGGGTTATCCCGACTGTAAGATAGTTGCCTCCAACAGCCTTGACGAGCATATAATCACCGACCTGCTGCGGCAGGGGGCTGCAATAGACCTGTTCGGCGTGGGCGAACGGCTGATAACCGCAAGCAGCGAGCCGGTATTCGGCGGCGTGTACAAGCTTGCGGCGGTGGAGGAAAACGGCGTAATTACCCCCAAGATAAAGATATCGGAGAATGTGTCGAAAATAACCAATCCGCACTTCAAAAAACTGTATCGGCTTTACAGCCGCAGGACGGGAAAGGCAATCGCCGACCAGCTGTGCGTTTACGACGAGGTTATCGACAATTCCGTGCCGCTCACCATCTTCGACCCGGATTTCACATGGAAGAAGAAAACGCTCACCGATTTCACCGTGCGGGAATTGCAGGTGCAGATATTCCGCGGCGGCGAGCTGGTTTACGACACACCGCCGCTTTCGGAGATACGAAGCTACTGCGCACAGCAGCTTGAAACCCTCTGGGACGAGGTGCTGCGCTTTGAAAATCCGCATAACTACTATGTTGACCTGTCAAAGAAGCTGTGGGATATCAAACACACGCTTCTTGACAACGAGGGCAGGGGGGATAACCGTTGACGCTGCGTGACGCAATTATTGATTTTCAGGGAAAGCTGACCGTGAACAGCCATGATACCAGATACTGTACCTTTGCGCCCCCGGAGGAAACCGCCGGGTTCGTTGACCTCTCCGCAAACGGCGACGGCAGCAGGGGAATAGCCTTTCTCACCGACAGAATGGTAATCAGACTGGACACAGACGCACAGCAGATATATTACCGTGATATCCGTGTAACGGAAATACTGCCCGGCTATGAAACGCCGTTCGAGGACGAACTTATGATAGCCTCCCCGAACGGAAATCTGCGCATATCCGACTGCGGACTGAACAAGTTCTTCCTGCGGCAGCTGATAAACACCCTTTGCCGCATGAGCGTCAATATGAAGGACAGCGACCGAGAGCAGCTTGAAGCGCAGCTCACCGAGGAAGCGCTGAACTATTACGCCGCAGATATCTCACAGCCTGCCGCAGCCGAGGTAAGATCCCCGGTATCCGTGGCGGCGGCTGCCGCAGTTCAGGAAATAGCGGCGGCAAAAAAAGCTGCTCTGGCGGAAATGCCGGCGTCGCACATAGAAATAACCGAGGAAAAAATACAGTGGCTCAGCGGCAATCGCGAAAACGGCGGCAAAGAGCCTGCCGCTGCGAATATCCCCGAAAATATCAGTGAGCCGCAGAATTCCGAAGGTTCGGGCGACCTTGACGACATGACCAGAGAGCAGACAATGAGCTATCTTCTGGACTCCATCAACGAAATAAATTCCGAGCATGAAGCGGAGCAGATAAGCCAAGCTCCGCCGCCCCCCGCTCCGCACGAGGAAGCTGCGCCGAAGCATATCGACCTCGCCCTCACCAGAGAGCCTGACAGCCCGGATATCTACATACAGGCGAGCCGCAGGATACGGGAGCTTTGCGAGAACGGGCGTATCAGCATGGAGCAGATAAATACGGCGGTAAAGGAACAGCTTGTTGACGCCTCCGAGGTGTATTCCACGCTGGATATCGACTCGGCGCAGCTGCCCGCATTGGTAAAGAAGCACGCCTTGAACCTTGCCGCCGCAGCCGAACATCTCAAGGATTACTTTGAGCTGGGCGAGGATATCGCCGCCCGTGTGATGTTCTTCATGCTTTATCAAATGCTGTCGTACACCGACAGGATAGTGCAGAGCGACGAAAGCAAGCGGCAGCTGAATTATTTCTTTGTTCGCTTCGGTTCGGCAGGCATAGCGCTTTCACTGCTGGACGCTAATACGGAATGAGGGAGGGAGCCTCCCTCGGATTAAAAGCCCCGTTGGGGCTTTTAATCCGAAGCATCCCAGCTGCGCGCACTCACTGGCGGCTACGCCGCCAGTTCGTACACTTGCTGGGATAGAAGTGTTTTTTGCCTCGGCAAAGCTGAGGCAAA
>CAYRLM010000236.1:0-3198 GCA_964425035.1 uncultured Ruminococcus sp. | reverse complement strand
CCTTTTGAAAAAGGCTGGACCGAAAACTTTTATTCCGCTGCGGCGGGGTTTTTCAGCTTGTCGAAAAACCTCATTTTGCCTGCGAAGCAGGCATTTGAAATCCGTTTTTTGCCACGGCTTTGCCGGGGCAAAAAACACTGCTATCCCAGCAAGTGTACTGGCAACGGCTAACGCCTTATGCCTTATGTGCGCAGCTGGGATGTTTCGGCGGGAAAGCCCCAACGGGGATTTTCCGACGGGGAGCGCTTATGCGCTCCCTCGCTCCCTTTTATATTTCGTCAACGCCTACCATTCGGTAGCCTACTCCTGCTTCCGTGCGGAAATATTTCGGCTCTGACGGGTTTTGTTCTATCTTTCGGCGGATATTCGCCATGTTTACTCGGAGTATCTGGTTTCCGCCCACGAAATTGGGCCCCCACAGCCGGGTCATCATCTCCTCGTATGTCATCACGCTCCCGGCGCACTGCGCCAACAGCGCCACTATGCGGAATTCGTTGCGGGTGAGGTCGGCGTCCCTGCCGTCCACAAAAACACGGTGCTTGCCGAAATCGGCGGTAAGCTTGCCTATGACTATCGCCGCCGGGGTCTGCTCGCTGCCCCTCATATTGTTGGAATGCCGCAGCGCTACTCTTATTCTCGCAAGAAGCTCCTGCACGCTGAAAGGCTTCACCACATAATCATCTGCTCCGCATTCCAGCGCAGCGACCTTGTCCGGCTCGTCCACACGGGACGACACCACTATCACAGGACAGGCAGACCAGCTGCGAACGCTGTCAAGCACCGACATTCCGTCTATATCCGGCAGTCCCAAATCCAGCAGCAGTATATCGGGGCAATGGGATTTTGCCATAATCTCAGCAGCCCTGCCGTTCTTTGCCGACAATACGTCAAAGCCGTTCATCTCAAGTACCGAACGGGTGTAATGCGACATACTCATGTCGTCCTCTATGATTAATATTTTGTAGTGAAAATCCATACGCTGCCCCGAAATCCCGATTTCTGCCGGAGAATAAACCGGGTTTCCCGAAATCGCCGATGTAATGTAATTGTCAGATACTCGCAAAGCAAATCTTTTTTAATAAACGCTTATGCGTTTATTATACCATGACCGCAAGGGCATGGTATAATTGTCCGATATGTGCGGAGGAAAACGAAGTTTTCCGTATGCACAAGGACTTTTAATTTATAATAAACGCTTATGCGTTTATTATACCATGACCGCAAGGGCATGGTATAATTGTCCGATATGTGCGGAGGAAAACGAAGTTTTCCGTATGCACAAGGACTTTTAATCTATAATAAACGCTCTGCGTTTATTATAGCATATTTAAGCGCAAAATGGAATTAAGAAAGTGTTAAGAAAAGCACAAATGCACACTTGCGCCGAAATTTGTGAATTATACCGTGAATAAACCCGTCCGGGGAGCAATATATATGCTTTGTCCGGGGGTGTGGTGATGAGTTTTATAAGCGAAATGGCTGCCTGTGCGAACGGGGTTCTCTGGGGTGCGCCCATGCTGGCGCTTATGCTGATATCCGGGGCGTATTTTTCGGTGCGCACGGGCTTTTTTCAGCTGCGGCGACCGGGGGAATGGCTAAGGCGCACGGTGTTTTCCGGAGCCTGCCGCAGCCGCGGGGAGGGCGCCGTTACTCCGTTTCAGGCTATGTCCTCGGCGCTGGCGGCAACTCTGGGTACGGGTAACATAGCCGGGGTAGCGGCTGCGCTTTCTACGGGGGGAGCGGGTGCGGTGTTCTGGATGTGGGTATCCGCCGTGCTGGGAATGATGACCGGGTATGCGGAGAACCTGCTGGGGTGTCTTTACCGCCGCAAAGCCCCTGACGGAAGCTGGCAGGGCGGCGCTATGTACTATATCCGTGACGGACTGGGGCAGCGCCGATTGACGCGGCCTCTCGGGAAGCCGCTGGCGGCGGTGTTTGCTGCGGCGTGTGTGCTTTCTGCGTTCGGCATGGGAAATCTGGTGCAGATGAATTGCGCCGCAGGTGCGCTGGAAACGGGCTTCGCCATACCGGGGATTGTCACGGGGACAGTTCTGGCGGCGGTCACGGGGGCGGTATTTTTCCTCGGAAAGGGGAACGGCGCACAGCGCACCGCCGCAGTGACAAGCCGTATCGTGCCGGTGATGTCTGCGCTGTATATTGCGGCGGCGGTGTATATTATTGCGGCAAATATCGCAAGAATGCCGGCGGTGCTGGAGCTGATATTCCGCAGCGCTTTCGGTCTGGAGGCGGCTGCGGGGGGAATAAACGGCTATATGGTGAAGCAGGCGGTGAGCATGGGCTTTCGCCGAGGGGTATTCTCAAACGAAGCGGGGCTTGGCTCGTCTGTGGCGGCGCATGCGGCCTCGGACGTCAGCGACCCATGCGTTCAGGGAATGTGGAGCATATTCGAGGTGTTTTTCGACACGATAGTTATGTGTTCCATGACGGCGTTTGTGCTGCTTGCAAGCCCCTGTCGGGAGATATCGGCGCAGGAGGCGTTCAGTGGCGTTTCATTGCAGCCGCAGTATTTCAGGCTGACGGACTGCGGTCTGCCGATAACGGAGGGAACGCCGCTGCCGATTGTGGGTTCCGGCGAGGAATGCCTTATGAGAAGCTGCTATGGGCAGGAATTTACGGTGCGCATTTCTGCGGGGGAGATTACCTATTCCAACGTGATGAAAATCACAGGTGTACAGGCTCTGGACGCCCACGGAGAGCCGCTGTGGGAAAACGGCTCTCCCGTGATATGCGGCGTCAGTCTGGAGGAGGTCACGGGTGCGGAGCTTATGACGCTTGCGTTTTCGTCGGTATTCGGCGGTGCTGCCGGTAAGCTGCTTTCTGCGGCGGTGGCGTTGTTCGCATTCACCACGGTGATAGGCTGGGGGAGCTTCGGTGCGCAGGCTGCGGAGTATCTCGCAGGGCGCAGGGCGGTGCTGCCGTTCCGGGCGGCTTATACCGTTCTTGCAGCATTCGGGGGAGTTGTTGATATGTCCGCCGCATGGGGCATAGCGGATATGTTTAACGGGATTATGGCGGCGATAAACCTGCCTGTCGTGCTGCTGCTTTCGGGGACGGTGATAAGGTATACTAAGAGATATGAGAAATAAGAAATGGGAGGAATGTTTCCTCCCATTAAATCGTCGAAAAAGCCCCGCCGCAGCGGAATAAAAGTTTTCGGTCCAGCCTTTTTCAAAAGGC
>CAYRLM010000235.1:0-3221 GCA_964425035.1 uncultured Ruminococcus sp. | reverse complement strand
AAAAAATAAATAAAATTATTTAAAAATAATATACCAAAATCGACTTTACCAAACAGTTATTTGCTTATGAATTACAGATAAAAATGCGCAGAAAAACAATAATAGCGGCTGGGGTATGAACCACTTGACAAAAGTCAAATTAAGTAGTAAAATTAATGAAAAGTATATTAGGGGGGATTTATCTGGTCAGGATACGCAATTTACACAAAAAATACGGCTCGTATTCGGTGCTGAGAGGACTTAGCATGGATATAGACACGGGCGTGGTTTACGGCTTTCTGGGGCGAAACGGCTGCGGAAAGACCACAACCATGAATATCATCACAAACATTATCCCTAAGGACGAGGGCGAAATAATCCTCGGCGAGGGAAAGCCGGTGAAGATAGGCTATCTTCCCGAAAGCCCGGTCATCTACGGCTACATGACGTCAAGGGAGTACCTTGAGTATATCGCCGCCTGCTGCAATTACGGCGGCAACGTGAAAGCCCGTGTCAATGAAGTGCTGGATATCGTGGGGCTTACCGCCGCCGCAGACCGCCGTGCAAAGGGGTATTCGCGCGGCATGACCCAGCGGCTCGGAATGGGCGCCGCCATCATCGGCGACCCGCAGCTGCTTATTTTTGACGAGCCGACCTCTGCCCTCGACCCTGAGGGGCGCGCGGAGGTAATCGAGATAATCGAGCGGCTGAAGAGCATGGGCAGCACGATAGTGCTTTCAACGCATATCCTGTCGGACGTGGAGAGGGTTGCCGACCACATCGGGATAATGAACAACGGAGTTCTTGCGGAGGAGGGCAGACTGGACGAAATTCTGCGCAAATACGCCGGGGATATCGTTCATCTGACTGTCCGGGGGCTTACCGACGAGCTGAAAATAAAGCTCCTGAGCGTTGATTTTGCAAGGGCGGAGTTCAACGAGGGGAACGGTTCGTTCCGCTTTGCCTCGGAAAATTCCGAGGAATGCTCACGCCGACTGATAAGGCTGCTGGCAGACAACGACGCAGCGGCGCAGACGCTGAAAATAGGCACGGCAAGTCTTGAAGAGGTTTTCAGAAAGGTGGTGGGCTGATGCAGATTAAGGCAGGATTAAAGAAAGAATGGTTTCAGTTCACACGGACTTTCAGGCTTGGCGGAATACTGCTGGCGATACTGTCGCTGGCTGTTGCCGATCCGCTGATACTCGGCGGTGTTAGGCTGTTGGGCGAAATGCTCATCAATTCGGATATTCCCGCCTCGATAGCTGCCTCGGCGGATTACGGAATAAATTTGGACGAGCTGCTCGGAGGCAGCATGGCGGGGTTGTTTTACAGCAGCGCTATGGCGGATTTATGCTCCACTTCAATGCTGATAATAATGCTGGTGCTGATGTCGCCCTGCGGCGGCGAGCAGAAGAAGCGTGCCACGATTATTCCCTCCTGCACGGGGCTTGGCACATTTGAATATCTGCTGCCGAAATACCTGATCTATCCCGCCGCGGTGTTTGTGACGGCGTTTGCGGGGTGCTGCATTTCGGGCGTTATCAGCAATCTGCTGTGCGATGACAGCATAAGTGCGGGAATTATTCTTCTGGAAGCGCTGATGTGTTCGGTTTACATGGTGTTCGAGCTGGTGATATATATGTCCATAGGTCTTTGCACCAACCGTCCCGGAATTGTCACGGTGTTCATGTATGTCGGATTTTCGGTGGTTGAGATGATACTGGAGGGGCTTGGGCTTACGGATTACCACCCGTTTACGCTGCGCGCGCTGGTGTGCGGAGGAATGCTCGATGAGGACTTCGTGCTTGCGGACAATGCTGCCAGCATTGCTGTGGGAATTGTACTTTCGATTGTAATAAGCGTGCTGATGTTTATTCTGACACTGACCGTGCAGAAGTGCGGCAGGATAAATAATCAGGAGGATAAGCCGGAGTTTTGACGGGTTTTAATGTCGGAAAATCCCCGTTGAGGGCGATTTGCCCGATTATTGATTGCCCCACTTGACTTATTCCGGGATTTGCGCTATACTATAAAAGCAGCACTGAAAAGATTTACAGCTTTCTTTACAGCCGTTGCGCCGACCTTAAGAATGACATTGACCGCAGCGGCGAGTAGATTGACCGATTGAGCCGATTTTTAAGGAGGATTTTATGAAACTTATCCGAATTTTACCGCTTATGCTCCCGATACTTCTTACTGCCTGCGCCAGCAGCGCCGTTTCTGAAGGCGTAAACTCCATTGAGGACAGCCTGCCCGTAACGCAAGAAGCTGTAACGGAGGAAGCTGCTGCGCCGGAGAGCCGTGAAAGCAACAGCTTGGCTACAAGCGACGACAGCGCCGCCGCGGATCTTATCGGTATCTGCGGCGAAGTATTTGATCCCGCAAGCTTTGAAGAAAGACCCGACTATGTTCTTAACGAGTTCCTTTATTATCGGACGGATTACGGTTATACCGCCTTGTTTGACGGGAAAACCTACAACAGCTGTGACGACCCCGAGAAATTCAACCTTGACGAATGGAGCTGCACCGAACAATGCGAAGCGGCAAGCGGCGGCTTTTTCATTGTAAATAAGGGAGATAATATAGGCGGGCTTACCTGCACCGATGCCTATGCGGAATATTTCATAAATGAAAAATATTCGGTCGATGACTACTTTGGCTTGATGAGCTCAACCGTGTGCTTTGACGGAGAGATTGAGGTGACGGGATATATAGACCGCTTCGACGGCGGCGAGGGATATGTGGACGAAGGCGAGTTGCATTTTTATCCCGACGGCGAAAGCTGGCAGGGGCTTCCCATTCCGTATAACAGTTTCTACATGACATATTTCACGAAAGATGAGAGGCTTATATACGTCCCGTTCACACTTAATCTCGGCGTCGTATACGATTATTCCGCACTTGACCTCGAACGCAGTATACCTCAGGGCTCCACGGTGCATATGAAGTGTGTTCTCAAGGATATACAGCTCAAATATGTCAACAGCAATTTCGGCGGATATGCTATAAGCTCGGCAACCGTTGTTTCTGCCGAAATAATTGATTAGTATACGCCTAAAGTCCCATACCGCAATTTTCGCCGTAAAATGCAGAAATTTCATTCGCTGCGCCAAACTGCGTTTCCGCATTTCGCATTTACTTCACTACCGAGCGCAGCAAGAGGCTTTTATATGGGTAATTACCCAAACAGCTTGTCGAAAAACTTCATTTTGCCTGCGAAGCAGGCATTTGAAATCCGTTTT
>CAYRLM010000234.1:0-3278 GCA_964425035.1 uncultured Ruminococcus sp. | reverse complement strand
CCCGTACGAGGTCACAAAGGGCAGTGCTGACGCACTTTACCAGAAGTGGCGCATGTTCCTGCGCGAGGACATGAAGTCGCTGTCGCTGCCTAACTTCAACAAGAACGTCCGCAATATCGTCAAGGATTTCTCGGAGTTCCCGGTGCTGGACATCAAGAAGCCCCGTATAGGGCTTGTGGGCGAGATACTCGTGAAATTCCACCCGGTGGCTAACAACAACATAATCGGTCTGCTGGAAAACGAGGGCTGCGAGGTGGTAGTGCCGGATCTCATGGGCTTCTTCTACTACATCTGCTCACACGGCATGACCAAGCGAGAGCTGCTCTACACCACACGCACAAAGGCGTTCGCCGAGGATGCGGCCGTAAAGGCGTTCCGCTTTATGGAAAGGAGCTACCGCAAGGCGGTCAAGGGGACAAAATTCGGCTGCCCCGGCGATATTTACGAGATGCGGGAGTCCGTGCGCTCCATAGTTTCTCCCGGCAATATTGCAGGAGAGGGCTGGTTCCTGTCGGCTGAAATGCTGGAGCTTATCAACGAGGGCGTGCCGAATATCGTTTGTATGCAGCCGTTCGCCTGCCTGCCAAACCACGTCACCGGAAAGGGAGTTATCGGCGAGATACGCAGACAGCACCCGGAGAGCAATATCGTGGCGGTGGACTTCGACCCCGGCGCTTCAGAGGTAAATCAGGTCAACAGAATAAAGCTTATGCTGACGCAGGCGTTCGCAAATGCGGGAATCAGCCGCCGCAGCGTGGTCAATATACAGACGGACGACAAGTATTCGCAGCTTGTCGGCATGAAATAAGGAGAGAATATGGCAGCAACAAAATTCACAACCGAGAACAATTCCCACAGCGATAAGAAAGGCTACGGCTTCTGGGTTTTGGTGGCGCTGATAACCGTCGCAGTGCTGGTTATCCTGTTCAACTGTTTCACAGTGGTGAACGAGGGCTATATCGGCGTAAAGTATCAGTTCGGAAAGATAGTTTCCAGCGACCTCACCGCAGGGCTTAACTTCCATATTCCGTTCATCGAGCAGATAGATCAGGTGGACACCCGAGAGCAGATATATTCCGTGCAGACGGACGCATATACCAGCGACACCCAGACGGTTGACAACCTCGGGCTGAAGCTTAACTATTACTATGACGGAACAAAGCTCCCGGAAATAATCAGGACGATAGGAATAAGCAATGTCGAAACCAAGCTGCTTGTCCCCAACGTCGCAAAGATATCAAAGGACGAGATAGGCAAGGTAAAGGCGGAGAACCTGGTGCAGAACCGCTCCGACGTACAGAATGCGATATACGAATCCCTCAAGGAAACTCTTGAGCCTCAGGGAATAATCGTCACGGCTTTTGCCATAGAGAACCTTGCGTTCGAGGACGCCTTTGAGCAGTCCATACAGGCAAAGGTAATCGCAGCGCAGGACGCTCTCAAAATGCAGAACAAGACCGCCGAGAAGGAAGAAGAAGCAAAGCAGCAGGTAATTGCGGCGCAGGCTGACGCCGATTCCCAGAAGATAAAGGCAGACGCAGAGGCTTATGCGATAAAGGCGGTTCAGGAGCAGCTTGAAAACAGCCCGAACTACATTGACTATCTCAAGGTGAACAACTGGAACGGCGTGCTTCCCCAGGCGATAGGCACAGAGGTAAATCCGTTCATTGCGCTTGACGGAAGCGCCTCGGCTTCGGGTACCGGCACGGCAACGGCCGAATAAGAGAATACACACGGGAAATGCCGGGCGGTGAGCCGTCCAGCATTTCGCATTCAATAAAGGAGATAAGTTTTGGATTACAACACCTTAAAGCGAAACGCACTCACCTGCTTCTTTTCGAGGACGAACGAAATGCAGCGCAAGGCGGTTTTTCAGGTGAAGGGTGCGGTTTTGATAATCGCAGGCGCAGGCAGCGGAAAGACCACCGTCCTGTGCAACCGTATCGCCAATATGATGCGCTTCGGAAACGCATATCTCGATAATGAGGAGCGTGGAATTACCCCGGAGGAGCAGCGGTTTCTGGAGGAGTTCCCGTCTATGGAAAAGACCCCGGAGAATGCCGAACGGCTGGCGCAGATAGTGTCGGTAGACCCGGTCGAGCCGTGGAATATTCTCGCCATAACCTTCACGAACAAGGCTGCCGGCGAGCTGAAGCAGCGGCTTATCGACATGATAGGCGGGGACGCGGAAAAAATTAATGCGTCAACGTTCCATTCCGCATGCGTTAAGATACTACGCCGAGAGATAGAGAACCTCGGCTACCAGCGCAGCTTCACCATCTACGACGAGGACGATTCCAAGCGTATTATAAAGGACGTGATGAAGCGCCTTGACATGGACGAGAAGGTATTCAACCCGAAGGTGTTCAAGAACATGATATCCCGCTGCAAGGACAAGATGATGTCACCGGAGGAATATGCACCCGTTGCTCAGGCGTCGGGCGAACTGCTGGAAAAACGCTGCGCAGAGGTCTACACGCAGTATCAGGCGGCGCTGCGTTCCGCAAGCGCAGTGGATTTCGACGACATAATCTACCTTACGGTAAAGCTGTTCGAGAATTTCCCGGATATTCTCGAGCATTACCGCCGCCTGTACAAATACATCATGGTGGACGAGTATCAGGATACCAACATTGCGCAGTACAGGCTGATTTCACTGCTTGCCGGAGATAACGGAAACCTGTGCGTGGTCGGCGACGACGACCAATCCATATACCGTTTCCGCGGCGCTACCATCGAGAATATCCTGAATTTCGAGAAGCAGTATCCCGGCAGCGTTGTTATCCGTCTGGAGCAGAATTACCGCTCAACCGAGAATATTCTGAATGCGGCAAACGCCGTTATAAAAAACAACACTCAACGTAAGGACAAAGCGCTGTGGTCAGACCTCGGCGAGGGAGAGAAGATAAAGTGCTGCAACTTTGACAACGAAACGGCGGAGGCACGCTTCGTCGCCGACACCATTTTAGAGGGCGTGAAGAACGGCGGACGCTACACGGATTACGCTCTGCTGTACCGCAGCAATTCCCAGTCGAGGAGCTTCGAGAACATGCTGGCACGCTCCGGGGTACCCTACACCATTGTAGGCGGACTGCGCTTCTATGACCGCAAGGAGATAAAGGACATCATGTCCTATCTGGCGGTGCTGAACAATCCGTATGACACCGTGCGCTTCCGCAGAATAATCAATGAGCCGAAGCGAGGTATCGGCGACGCCACCGTTGAAGAAATAATCCGCATTGCCGACGGGTTGCACATGTCGCCGATTGAGGTATGCC
>CAYRLM010000233.1:0-3310 GCA_964425035.1 uncultured Ruminococcus sp. | reverse complement strand
ACGGACTCGAACCCCCGACCTGCGCATTACGAATGCGCTGCTCTACCGACTGAGCTACACCAGCGAAATAAATTTGCAAAAACACTTGCAATGCTGTTGATGATATGTTATAATAAATGTATATTGCGGTTCACCGTATTCGGGTGACTATATTATTATATACTTAAATCTGCGATTTGTCAAGTGCAAAAGAGGTGTTTTTTATAAATAACGGAAAAAAATTTGTTCGCGGCATAGGTATCGCTGTATGCGTGCTGCTCGCCGCAGTATTCGTTTTTATGATAATTACCGCCGCTGCGTTCGGTTCTGCCAAGGCTGTAAAGGTGTTCGGGTTCGACCTGTTCATCTGTGAAAGCGGAGATTACGAAAGCGTCCCGGCAGGGAGCGCTGTCATTGCCTCAAGATGCGAACCATACGACCTTGAGGAGGGAAATCTCGTGCTTTACAGCACCGACCCAATGGACGACAGCGCCGATCTCGCAATGGGCTATTACGCTGATTTCAAGGTGATAGACGGGGTGTATTACCTGTCGCTCGTCAACGGCAGCGACAGCGCCGTTATCAGCGAAGCTGCGCTTATCGGAAAAGCCGGGTGGTGCAGTCCGTTCCTCGGCTCGTTCATAGGTTTCATGAGATCCCCGTGGGGCGTTTTTGTTATGGCTGTGATCCCCTGTGCGGTTATGATAATTCTGGATCTGCTTCGCGCCAAGTCAGCCGAGCGCCCTCTGCCCGAAATAATCCCGCAGGTCAAAAACGCCGACGAGGAAATTCACAATCCGCAAATATCCGTAGACGAAAACGGCAGCGCCGCATTCCGCAGGAACAACAGCCGCAGTGCGTCATCTGCCGACAGCGTTCTGTTCACCTATAATACCCCCAAGAAAAAGCCGGCCGCTCCCGGAGCGCCCACAATGTCGGACAAGGACGTGCTGTCACTGCTCAACGCCCCCTCCCACAAAATTGAAAAGGAGGACAAGAACGCCGTAAAGCCGCTTGTGAAAACGCCGGAGGTTCAGGAGCAGAAAAATACCCCCAAACCCGTTGAAAGCGCCCAAATCCCTGCGCCCGTCGCAGCGAAGCGCTACCTTGACAACACGGTAGCCCCGGAGAAGCCGAAAAGCCAAACCGTCGCCGACAACACCGCCGAACTGCCGCTTGCGGATAAGCCGAAGAAGAAAAAACGCTCCGACGCTTTCTTTGCACAGTCGGAAGCTCCGCAGATAGGAAAGGGACTTACCGGAAAACAGAGCGGAAAACAAACCGGGAAAGCCATTATCGACCTTGAGGACGCTCTCGCCGCAGCCCCCTCCCATTCAGGTTCAAGAGCGGAGGGAAGCCGCCGCAGCGCAGATATCCTCGCAGCAAAAAACCGCAGCGACCTTATCCCCGGCGACGACGACACCAGAGATAAGTCGCGCTATGAGGTGGACGATATTCTCGCAGGCATTGAACGCCGCCACCATATCCAATGAAAAAAACGATTTCCGTCCTTGCGGCGGCAGGGGTAGCCGCTGCCGCCGTTTTCGGCGCAGTATTATCCGGGGGCAAGGGGTTCTGGTTCGCCGGCGCCGCTGCCGCCCTGCTGTGCTGCGTACCGTTCTTCCTGTCCTTTGAGAAGCGTGCGCCGTCCGCCGGAGAATTGGTTCTCGTGGCGGTAATGACCGCTTTTTCCGCAGCAGGACGTTTTATTTTTGCGCCGCTCCCCTTTTTCAAGCCTGTTTCCGCCATTGTCATCATATCCGGGCGGCATTTCGGCGCTCAGGCGGGATTTATGACGGGAGCGCTTTCGGCGATAATCTCAAATATCTGGTTCGGACAGGGGCCGTGGACGCCTTTCCAAATGCTGTGCTGGGGACTTATCGGTGCCGCCGCCGGGCTTTTCGGGAGCAGGCTTGACAAGCCGCTGCCGCTGTGCGCCGTCGGTATCGCTGCCGGAATAAGCTACTCGCTCATAATGGACGTGTGGAGCGTGCTTTCAATGAACGGCAGCTTCTCCGCGGGATTGTGGGCTGCCGCAATAATTTCCGCACTGCCCGTGACCGCTGTCTACTGTGCGTCAAACGTGGTTTTCCTGCTGATACTCAACAAGCCCCTCGGAAAACGTCTGGAACGCATAAAATCAAAATACGGCGTATTCCCCGATATCTGATTTGCCGGAAAGGAACCCCGATGAGAAGAATATCTGCTTCCGATATCGCATTCACCGCAATACGCATAGTATTTGTTGCCGCTATTGCGGTGACGATAGTCTGTCGGTTTGCCACAAACGGAGCAGTGACCACCATCTCAATATCCGAGGTTACCTCCCTGAGCGGGGAACAGCCGCCGACAAATTCCGAAATTTCCTCCGAAACCTCCTGCGAGCGTGAACCGCTCGACATAAACACCGCCACCGTTTCTCAGCTGACCTGTCTTAACGGCATAGGCGATACGAAAGCAGAGGCGATAGTCGAATACCGCCGGCAGCACGGTGATTTTTCCGGCATTGACGAGCTTACAAACGTTCCGGGGATAGGCGAAAAAATACTTGACGGTATCCGCAACAGCATTACCGTGAGTAATTCCGCACCGCAGACCTCTCCCTCACAGACAACGGCGCAACCCTCGCCGCCCGAAACCTCCGTTTCGCAAGCGAAAACGCAGAGTTACGGCAGCGAGCCTGTCACAATTAACTCCGCCGCTTCGCAGACCGCCGCCGAAACCGCTTCACAGACCGCTGAGCCGCAGACGACAGCAGAAAATTCCGTCAGCGTGGGAATTATCAACATCAACACCGCAACCGCCTCGCAGCTTACCGCCCTGGACGGTATCGGCGAGAAAAAGGCTGCGGCAATTGTCGAATATCGTCGGCAGCACGGAGCTTTTTCAAGCGTTGACGAGCTGATAAACGTTTCGGGAATTGGCGAAAAGATACTTGACGATATCCGTGCGTATATCACCGTGGGGGATTATGCACCGCAGAACGCAGCAGTGCAGACGACATCAGCGCAGACGACAGCCGAAAATTCCGACAGCGGCGGACTTATCAACATCAACACCGCAACCGCCTCGCAGCTTACCGCCTTGAACGGTATCGGCGAGAAGAAAGCTGCGGCAATTGTCGAATATCGTCGGCAGCACGGAAATTTTTCAAGCGTTGACGAGCTGATAAACGTTTCGGGAATAGGCGAAAAGACGCTTGAAAAAATCAGGAACGATATCACGGTATAGCCGAGAATACAACAAAGCCGGAGGTTTTACCTCCGGCTTTTAGACCGTCGAAAAAGCCCCGTTGGGGCTTTTCCGCCGAAACATCCCAGCTGCGCGCATA
>CAYRLM010000232.1:0-3321 GCA_964425035.1 uncultured Ruminococcus sp. | reverse complement strand
CAATTCTTTCGTCCGACGTTTTTCTTCGATGAAAAAACAGGTTCAAATCGGTAATTTCCCGCAGGAAACCGCATAATAATTTATAAGGCAATAAATTATTACCGGAGGGCATTTATGAGGGCATTTATAACGAAAAAAATCAGACAAGCGCTATGTGCGGCGCTGTGCGCATTGCTGCTTCTGCCTTACGGCGCACATGCACGGGAAAGCTCGGAGGACACCGCCACGGAGGACGCAACGCCCAAATCCGCCGTTCTCATGGAAGCGCAGACCGGGCAGGTGCTGTATTCCGTGAACGGCAGCGAAAAGCTGCCCATGGCTTCCGTCACAAAGGTGATGTCGCTGCTGGTGCTGGCGGATATGATAGACGAGGGAACGCTCACGCTCGAGGAAAAGGTGAAAGCCACCGCCTACGCTTCCTCTGCGGAGGGTTCGGTGATATGGCTGAACCCCGGCGAAGAAATGACCGCAGCGGAGCTTCTGGAGGCGGTTATCGTCAGCTCCGCAAACGACGCATGTATAGCCCTCGCAGAACATACCGCCGGCAGCGAGGCGCAGTTCGTAAAGCTGATGAACCGCCGTGCGAAGTCCATGGGGCTGAAAAACACACGCTTCACCGGGTGCGTGGGCTTTGACGACGACGGGCATTATTCCACAGCGGAGGATATCGCCGCAATGACTGCCGAGCTCATGGAAAAGGAATACTACCGAGGCTGGCTGCTGACATGGCTGGATTATCTGCGTGGCGGCGAAACGCAGCTTCTCAACACAAACAAGCTGGTGCGGTATTATGACGGCATTCTGGGCGGAAAGACAGGCACAACCGACGGCGCAGGCTGCTGTCTTGCCGTGTGCGCCCAGCGAGGAGACATGCGGCTGGTGGCGGTGGTGCTGGGCTGCGCCGACGACGATGAAAGGTTCGACAGCGCAGAGGAGCTGCTGGACTACGGCTTCTCCGGGTTTGAAAGGTTTGCGCCGCAGGTGGACAGCCGTGAGCTTGCCGCAATTCCCGTTATTCGGGGGGAATATTCCGCAGTGCAGACCACGGTGGCGGATTACGGCGAGAGTATCATCAAAAAAGGCAGAGCGGCGGACGTTAAATACGAATACAGCTTTGTCGAGAGTGCGCAAGCCCCTGTTGAAAAGGGTCAGTTTCTCGGAGAATTTCTCGTGACACTGGACGGAGCGGAGGTTTTCCGTTCGGAGATAGTCGCCAAAGAGGACGTGCGGCGTATGACGTTCGGCATGTATTTTGCGGAAATTCTGGCGCAGATAATTACTTTTTAGGGATTTCTTTGTGCAGCATATACAGCGGCAGCAATATTTATTTGTTGAAAAATACCATTGTTTTAACGCAAAATAAGAGTTATAATTAATAGGACGTTTTCTCAAAAATCGACAGGAAAGGACAAATTATATGAAAAGACAAATAGGCATTTTTTCTGCGGCGGTTCTGGGGATAACCCTGCTGAGCGGCTGCAGCGGCGGCAGCAGCAAATCAAACCCCGAAATGTTCGACGTTATTCCCAAAATCGAACAAACCGACAAAGACGAGTTCGAGTATGGGTACAGCGAAGAGCTTAACGGCATGGTGATCACCGCATACAACGGTTCGTCATCGGAAATATACATTCCCGATACCATAGACGATCTGGAAGTCGTGGGAGCATACCTCGGCTTTACGGAAGTAACCGAGCTTATCATGCCGTCTACAATAAAAGTATTGCAATTCAACGACGATAATCTGAAATATTGCAATTATGCGGAAGGATTGATTGTGTCCTCCAAATACCTCGAAGCCGTATACATACCCGACGGCGTGACCGAAATCAGTGAAAAATCATTTAAGGACTGCACAAGTCTTACATCGGTCACAATCCCCGACAGCGTGACCGAAATCGGTGCATATGCATTCGATGAGTGCCAAAGCCTTACGTCCGTCACAATACCCGACAGCGTTACTTCGATAGGCGCATATGCATTCATGGGCTGCACAGGTCTTACGTCAATCACAATCCCCGACAGCGTTACTTCGATAAACAGAGAGGCATTCAACGGCTGCACCGGGCTTAAATCGGTAACAATCCCCAACAGCGTTACCAAAATCGATACGGGACTGCTTCGCAACTGCACCGCTCTTACGTCGGTAAAAATTCCCGATAGCATCACTACAATCGAATATCTGGCTTTTGACAAGTGTCAAAGCCTCACATCGGTGAAAATCCCCAACAGCGTGACCAAAATCGGAATAAATGCGTTTAGCGACTGCGAAAAAATAAAAGTCACATACAACGGCAAAACCTATTCGTACGACGATATCAACGACCTTTACGATGCAATAAACTGAACGGCACACACAAGCCGCTGATGTCGATTGCAAAATAATTTCCATTAAGTTCCAATTAATCAGATATTGAAACAATTATACCACAAAAAATGACTGTCACTTGCAGGAATTTTCTCAAAAGCCCTTGACAATTCGCCCGAAATGCGTTAAAATAAAAGGGAATAAAGCTGTAAGTGTAATTTTCGGTCCGCTATCGGGAGCGTTGACAGACATATTCGCAAGCAGCCTAATTCCGGCATTACCGACGGCGGTGCTTCCGCAGGGCGGCGGTATGCCGTATCAGTTTCGTATTTCGCATTTATGCGCCTGATTTCCGGGTACACACGGGGTCAGCTATCACAGCCTTTCTGCAAAGTCCCGCAGACGGGTAAAGGCGCAAGGCAGCGAGAACGGATTCCCGGCGGAGGCAGGCTTCTCTGCGCAGGCAGAGCCGTTGTATTCCGGAAGAATACAGCCCAACAAAGCAACGCAAAGCGATCGGTTACCAGCGCGGTGCGAGGTGGTAAGCCAAGCGGTATTGTCCGTTTCGGTTCACCGTTTCGATCGGGTAAAGCTTCTGATTAAAAGCGTTTACTCTTCGGGCTTATAGAGAAGGTTTTATTTTGACTCACTCTTTGAGAGGGGTCGTATTACGAACACCTTGAACTGGTTTCTCGGTAATCGCAATACGGCCTCCTTTCTTTTTTCGGGGGAATTTTTCGGCGCACACGCCGGGCGCGAATGCGAAAACGGCAATAAGCTAAAATACCTCACAAACGCTCGCAAAATCTGCGTATTTCACGCAAAATCCCCTTATTGCTGCCGCTGTGCAAAAACTGAAACGAAACCAGAGAAAGCGAGAAAAACAGAGAGTACAGCAAAGAAAACGCAAGAAAACCCAATATATTTGAAATATAAGCTAAAAAAGCCTTGACAAACACTGTACATGGTATTTTTCAAGCACGCCCGCTTCGCTCAGCTCGGAGCAGAGGTTA
>CAYRLM010000231.1:0-3357 GCA_964425035.1 uncultured Ruminococcus sp. | reverse complement strand
CCCGTTGTGAACTGTGAGAAGTGCGGCTGGGTGCCTCTGCCCGAGAGCGAGCTTCCGCTGAAGCTGCCGGAGGTGGAAAGCTACATGCCCACAGATACCGGAGAAAGCCCTCTGTCCACGCTGGAAAGCTTCATCAACACCACCTGTCCGCACTGCGGAGGCCCTGCGAAGCGAGAAACCGACACCATGCCGCAGTGGGCAGGTTCAAGCTGGTACTTCCTGCGCTACTGCGACCCCAAAAACGACAAGGAGCTTGCCTCAAAGGAGGCGCTTGAATACTGGATGCCCGTGGACTGGTACAACGGCGGTATGGAGCATACCACGCTCCACCTGCTGTACAGCCGCTTCTGGCATAAGTTCCTTTACGACGAGGGGGTAGTTCCCTGCAAGGAGCCGTACATGAAGCGCACCTCACACGGAATGATACTGGGCAAAGACCCGGAGCGTCCCGGAGAGTTCACCAAGATGTCCAAATCCAAGGGCAACGTTGTAAATCCCGATGATGTCGTAAGGGAATACGGCGCAGATACGCTGCGTCTGTACGAGATGTTCGTGGGCGATTTCGAGAAGGCGGCTCCGTGGCAGGAGAACGGCATAAAGGGCTGCAAGCGCTTCCTCGACAGAGTGTGGGCATTGCAGGATAAGGTAGTTCCCGGCGACGAATACAGCGACAAGCTACGCACCTCGATGCACAAGACCGTAAAGAAGGTCAGCGAGGATATCGAAACGCTGAAATTCAACACCGCAATCGCTACCATGATGGGTCTGCTCAACGAAATAGACGCCGCAGGCTCCCTGTCCAAAGGAGATTACAGAACCCTGCTGATACTCCTCAACCCGTTTGCGCCGCACATCACCGAAGAGCTGTATCAAATAATGGGCTACGAGGGTGTGCTTAACGAGCAGAAGTGGGTAGAATATGACGAAAAACTCTGCGTTGAGGATAGCGTGGAAATAGTCGTTCAGGTGAACGGCAAGGTAAAGGCTCGCTTCAACGCCCCGATAAACTGCGGCGGCGACGAGCTGGAAAAGCTCGCCCTCGGTCTGCCGGAGATAAAATGCCTGACGGACGGAAAGAACATCGTTAAGAAGATAGCCGTACCCAACAAGCTGGTAAACATAGTAGTAAAGTGATAAGCGATATGGGAGTAAAAATGATAAAGACGATAGCTGCGGCTTTTGCCGCAGTGCTGGTGCTGACTTCCTGCGCCGGCAGCCCCGATGCGGCGAGCGAAATTGTCGGCAGCATCGAAGCGGCGGTAACGGAAGCGGCTTCAGCGGAGTCTGCGGACATATCCGCAGACAGCGGCGAAACGGCGCAGTCAGAAAATACGACGGAGCCGGGCAGCAATACGACAGAGGACGAAGAGGTGAACGAGGAAGTCATGTATATCGCACTGACATTTGACGACGGGCCCAATTCCACAACCACAAACGATGTTCTGGACAAGCTGGAGAAATACGGCGTTACCGCCTCGTTCTTCCTTATCGGCGACAATATTACCGACGAGAGCGCACAGGCGGTAAAAAGGGCGTATGAACTCGGCTGCGAGATAAACAACCACAGCCGCACGCACAGCGACATGACGCAGCTTACCGCAGAGGAAATAAAGGCGGAGTTCGACTACACGGACGAAAAGGTGTACGAGATAACCGGGGAGCATACCAAGTTCTTCCGACCGCCTTACATCTCGGTTCATCAGATAATGTTTGACAACATAGACGTGCCGTTCATCGCAGGAATAGGCGCAAACGACTGGGAGGACAGGATAACCGCCGAAATGCGCGCCCGCACCATTCTGAAGCAGGCGAAGGACGGCGATATTATCCTGCTGCATGACGCAGAGGGAAATTCCCAGACAGTAGAGGCGCTGGACACGATAATCCCTGAGCTTCAGAAGCAGGGCTATCGGTTCGTCACCGTGTCGGAGCTGTTCAAGGCAAAGGGCATTGAGCCGGATATGGAAAAGGTATATACCAACGTTATGCAGCAGTATATGTATAACTAATCATTCCGATAAAACAAAAATTGCTGCAATTGTCTTGCAGCAATTAGACCGTCGAAAAAGCCCCGCTGGGGCTTTTCCGCCGAACATCCGCACTGCATGCACTCACTGTCGGCTTCGCCGCCAGTTCGCACACTTGTGCGGATAGCAGTGTTTTTTGCCCCGGGAAACCCGTGGCAAAAAACGGATTTTAATAGCCTGCTTCGCAGGCTAAATGAAGTTTTTCGACAAGCTGATTGCTGCAATTGTCTTGCAGCAATTTTTGTTATGTAATAAGAATCAGTTCTGAGCCATGATTTTGGAAAGTCTGTCACGCAGCAAAATCGTGATAACAGTCGCACAAACAATCTTAATGGAATCCCCGAGAAGGAACGGAATTACACAGCCCGCAAGAGCAACCTCAAGTGTAACGCCACGGGCGATTATAAACCAAGCCGTGCCAAAAGCATACAGCACCACCGTGCCAAGTATCATTCCCACCGGAACAGCCCACGCTCTGCTCAGCCAATTGAGCGCCTTATTTTTTATAAGCACCTTATTGTTTCTTCTGAAAAACAGGTCTACAAAAAGTCCTGCGATAAATGCGCACGGAATGTACCCGATAATGTATCCGCCGGTAACCCCGAAAAGCTTCTGAAAGCCGCCCTCGCCGCCCGAGAACACGGGAAGTCCCACCGCTCCCAGCAGAATATACACCAGCACCGCCACAGTTCCTTTTTTTGCGCCCAGAATGCCGCCGGCAAGATATACCGCAAATGTCGCCAGCGATATCGGCACCAGTCCCGGCATAGGCACGGAGAACGGCGCCGCCACGCAGATAAGTGCCGCCATTACCGCAATGAACGCCATGTTCCTGACGGTGAAGAATTTGTTTGTCTTAATTGCCATAGTTTCTTTCATTGTTTACTTCTCCTGTTCTTTGGTTTACAATTTGACCTTAATCATTATAACACAGGAATGTAAACTTGTCAAGAGGTATTGTTGACAATCTTCAGGCTTCGCCGGAATTTCGCAGATAAAAATCCGTAAGCCGCGCGGCGGCGGTTTTTATTTCGCAGCCCTTTTGTGCGACAGTATCCGTGGCACTTACGTCACGAAGCCCGGCGCAGCACAGCACGGCGCACGCCCAGTCGTGGGCGCTGCCCAGCGGCAGCCGCTGAGCCGTGCCGATAAGCCGTATTTCCGGGGTTATCCTATCTGAGAACAGACATGGAAGCCCTGCGCACTGCGCTTCCACGCCGACAACGGGCAGCCCCTCGTAATTTGACGGGAGCAGGAAGCAGTCAAAGGCGCTGTAAAGCTTGTCCGGGTCGCTTCTCTGCCCGGTGAATATCACTCGCTCGGAAACTCC
>CAYRLM010000230.1:0-3366 GCA_964425035.1 uncultured Ruminococcus sp. | reverse complement strand
AGCCTTTTGAAAAAGGCTGGACCGAAAACTTTTATTCCGCTGCGGCGGGGTTTTCGACAAGCTAAAATGGGAGAGCATGGCTCTCCCATTTATTATATTTATGAACCCAAATGCAGTATCTGCAACAAAAGAACCCAACTCAGCCCGTAATAAGTCACCACCGCCACAAGGTCGTTTACCGTGGTGATAAGCGGCCCGGAAGCCACCGCCGGGTCTATCCCGACTTTCTTAAAGAACAGCGGAACAAGCGTACCCACGCCGCTTGAAATAAGCATGGCAATCGCCAGCGCTGCGCCTATGCAGGCGGAAACCGCAAACGAAAATCCTGCGTCATGCCCCTTGAACAGCATGATGTAAAGCCCGACAAATACCACCGACAGCACGCCGAGTATAAGCCCGCTGAACAACCCCACACGCATTTCCTTTGCGACAAGCTTAAGCTTTTTGCCAATGGTAAGCTCCTCGTCCATCAGCACCCGTATAGTCACCGCCAGCGACTGTGTGCCGACATTTCCCGACATATCCAGTATCAGCGACTGAAACGCCATTATCAGCGTCAGTTGGGACACCACCCGCTCAAACACGCCGACCACGCCTGATACCGCCATGCCAAGCGCCAGCAGTATCAGCAGCCACGGCATACGCTTTTTAAGGCTCGCAAACAGCGGCTCGGAAAGATCCTCTTCCGCCGCCAGACCGCCCAGCTTTGCGTAATCCTCGCCCATCTCGTCGTCTACAACCTCCAACAGATTTTCGAGGGTTATCACGCCGAGTATGCGGTTGTCGTTGTCCAATACCGGAATGCTGCTCTCCGAATAGCTCTTTAGCTTTTCAATACAGCCGTCCACTGTTTCATTGCCGTATACATACGGGAAAGCCTGCCGTATCAGCGGCTTTATCGGCGATTTTTTGTCCGCAATAAGAAGCTCCCTCAGCTCCACCGCACCGCAGAAACAGCCGTCCCGCGCCGTCACAAACAGCGTCTGTATATTATCGTTATCCCGCGCCTGAGAAATCAGCTCCTGTGAAGCCTCGTCCGTGGTCATCTCCGAATTTACCGAGATGTAATTCGTGCTCATTCTGCTGCCTATCTCGTCCTCGTCAAAGGACACGATAAGCTCCAGTTTTCTTCTGAAATCACCGTCCAGGAGGTCAACCACCTGGTTTCTTTTCTCCTTTGGGAGTTCACGCAGCACATCAGCCGCCGTATCCGTTTCCATTTTCCCGATAAGGAGAACCGTTTTTCTCAGATCCATCTCCGACAGATATTCTGCGGCATTTTCAGGCTCGAAATATTCAAACACATCTGCAAGCCTGTCCCGCTCCAGCGTCCGAAACAGCTTTGTGCGCTCCGCAACGCCGAGAAGCTCCGCCGCATTTGCGATATCGCCGTTATGATAATTCTCGAGCCGCTCCTGCAATGCCTTTGGTGAAAGATCTCCTCGGATAAGCTCCGAGATTTCCGCCGCATAATCTCTTGCAGCAATTTCATTCGTTGACATAATTGTACCCTGCCTTCCGATCAAATTTTTTGCCGTATCTGACTGAAAGTGAAGCCGGGCACAGTATGCGCCTATTTAATTGTAAACAATAACGGCAAGCAAAGCCGACCGTTCAACCCGGGCGCATACCATGTACTTCGCCCGTGACTGTCACCGCTGATCAACTCCGCTCACCTCTCTTTTTCCGTATTTCGCAGCCGCCTTAATTATAACACCATAATTAAATTACTGTCAACCCGCACAGCATATATTTCACAGGATTTTCACAAACCGCGGATATAACCCTAAGTATTTTATTTATATAAAAATACCTTACGACAACGGCATTGCCATCGGTATACCAAACCGTAAATATACCCAAAGTGAAAACCCAAAACCGACCATAAAGCTTTCGCCCAAAGAATAATCATCTCCGGGCGAAACGCTGTGCAATTTTGTAATTATCAGAGCTTCTCGATCCACCCCATATCGTCGGGCAGCTTACCGTACTGCATACCGGTCATGGTGTCGTAAAGCCTCTGGGTGATAGCGCCGATCTTGCCGTTGCCTATCTCCATTACCTTGTCGCCCCACTTGAGATGACCGACCGGAGAAACCACCGCAGCGGTGCCTGTGCCGAATACCTCGTCCAGCTTTCCTGCGTCATAAGCGTCTGCGATCTCCTGAATGGTAATGCGGCGCTCGGAAACCCTCAAGCCCCACTTTCTGCAAAGCTCCAGCGCAGACTTTCTTGTGATACCCGAAAGAATGCTGCCCTGCAGGGACGGAGTTACAACCTCTCCGTCAATGACGAACATGATGTTCATGGCGCCCACTTCCTCTATGTACTTGCGCTCAACGCCGTCAAGCCAGAGTACCTGAGAGTAGTTCTGCTTGTGAGCCTCGTCCTGTCCCGCAAGGGAAGCCGCATAGTTGCCGCCGGTCTTTGTGAAGCCCATGCCGCCTCTTACCGCACGGACATAGTTTGTTTCAACATAGATGTTTACGGGGTCAAGACCGCTGCTGTAATAAGCGCCTGACGGGCTCATGATAATCATGAAATAGTATTTGTCGCCCGGACGAACTCCGAGGAACGGGTCTGCCGCAAAGATGAACGGACGGATATAAAGGGAAGCGCCGTCAATATGCGGTACCCAGTCCTTGTCCACCTCGACGAGGGCATGGAGCGCCTGAAGAGCGTCTTTCTCGTTTATCTTCGGGATAACAAGGCGCTCTGCGGAAACGTTCATTCTCTTGAAATTCTCCTCGGGACGGAAGAACTGAATATCTCCGCCGGGAGTTCTGTAAGCCTTCAGACCCTCAAAGATCTCCTGACCATAGTGAAGCACCATAGCCGACGGCATAAGCTCGATAGGGCCATAAGGCACGATTCGTGCGTCATGCCAGCCCTTGCCGGTGTCATAGTCCATGATGAACATATGGTCGGTAAAGATATGCCCGAAGCCCAGTTTGGTTTCGTCTGCGGGCTTCTGCTTGGGGTTTGCGGTTTTTTCGATTCTGATATCCATAGTAGCTATCCTTTCAATTAAGTCCGGAAGAACCGGAATGTAAATCTAATCACATGTTTATTATATCACTATTCCTACCGCTTGTAAATATTTTTTTAGGATTTTTTAAGAAAAAATGCAATTTTCACACCGCAGACCATGCAAAATATACGTTTGGGGGGAAAATGAGAAATAGCTTTCAATGCTCAGACCGTTGAAAAGAAGCTTTTCGACAAGCCGAATGCTGTTGACATCTTTTCTTTATAATGATATAATAATTGCACAGAAATTATTATATTTGTCAACCTTATTCGCAGACTACCGTCTGCGAATAGGGGGAAAACTCTTGTTTTCCCCCAAACCCCTTTAGCGCTCTT
>CAYRLM010000229.1:0-3387 GCA_964425035.1 uncultured Ruminococcus sp. | reverse complement strand
CTCCTATCGAATTTCTTTTTGCCTTTCGTGTACAATATCATTGACAAACCTACACGAATTGAAATTCCACAGAAAAGGAAAGTTGTAAAATAAAATGACACAAAAAATAAGACCCAAAGTGAAACTCGTGGTATAATGTAAGTGACCAAACAAACACAACCACAGGAGGAACACAATGAGCCACTTAGATTGTACGCCAAAAAAGGTCAACACCTAACCTATGAAGAACGGCAAAAATCAAAATATTGCTGAAAGCAGGATACAAGCCTGAGGAAATCGGTCAGCTTCTCGGTGGTCGCAGCAAGCGTACGATACAGCGTGAAATAATCCTCGAAAAGATTGAATTGCTCAACAGCGACTTAACTTATCGAACCGAATACAGTGCAGATGTAGCGCAGAAAAGCGGGATTACAACAATACCGCAAAAGATCCGACACTGAAATTGGGCAGCAATTTTGCACTGGTTGAGTATAAATAATAATCGAAAAAAACTCGCCGTCGTCGGCAATTGCAGAGGCAAAAAAGAATGGCTATCACCATGTAAGAATTGCCAATAATCAAAGAGGAATAAGCATTGAAGAACGTCCTGAAGAGGTTGAAAATAAGAAGAACTTCGGGCATTGGGAGCATGATACGGGGTTGGTAAGCAAGGAACAAAGACAGCTCTGATGGTGATTACAGAGCTGTCTGAAAGCATTGAAATAATTCGCAGGAATGTACAGTTGCCGAGCTGAACAAGCTTCAACGCAGGCTAGGTGCAAGGAATTTCAAAGAGATATTCAAGACGATAACATGTGACAACGGCTGTGAAAACCTTGATTTTAAGGGAATGGAGCGTTCGGTGCTGACAGAAATTTCGAGAACGCAGGTGTATTATGCTCACCCTTACAGTGTGTGGGAAAGAGGTGCAAACAAACTGATAAGACGTTTTATTCCCAAGGGAGCTGATATTTCAAAATGTCCAATGAAGTTCATCAAGTTTATTCAGCGCCGGATAAATAATTATCCGAGGAAAAAAGCTCGACCGGCTTTCGGCTTATGATGTGTCACTTTCACTAAATTTGCCCGATGCACTTCGGCGGCATTTTATATTGCATTTTTCAATATATTAAATGCCGCCGCAAAAATACTTGATTTTTTTATCAAAATGTGTTATCATATATTGTAAATATAAAATACAGGCAGCACCGCACAATTGACGGCGCTGCCCATAATCCCGATCAGCGGAAACGGGAACGGCGATCTTTCAAACGAAAGGAAATATAAAACAATGAGCGAAGAAAAAAAGGAATTCGTAAAGCACGAAATACCTCGCCCGCAATTTCCCAAACGAGCCATAATCACCGGAGGTATGCCCTACGGCAACAAGAAGCTCCATTTCGGACATATCGGCGGCGTGTTCGTGTTTGCGGACGTTTATGCGAGATTTCTCCGGGACAGACTTGGCGAGGAAAACGTCATCTTCGTATCCGGAACGGACTGCTACGGCTCGCCTATTGCGGAAAGCTACCGCAAGCTGTGCGAGGAGCAGGGCTTCAAGGGGACTATCCGGGATTTCGTGGAGGAAAACCACAAGGCTCAGAAAGAAACGCTCGACAACTATATGATAAGCCTTGATATCTTCGGCGCTTCCGGGCTGGGCAGAACGGCGGAAATACACAACGGCGTATCCGACCGTTTCATACGCAGGCTGTATCAAAACGGACATCTGCGCAAAATCAGCACCAAGCAGTTCTACGACGAAAAGGCGGGCTGCTTCCTCAACGGCAGACAGGTAATCGGCAAATGCCCGGTAGACGGCTGCCAGAGCGAAAAGGCATATGCGGACGAGTGCGATCTCGGTCATCAGTATATGCCGGAAAATCTCATAGACCCAAAGAGTACCCTCACCGGAGATACGCCCGTGATGAAGGACGTGGAAAACTGGTACTTCGACCTGCCCTCATACAGCAAGCTGCTGAAGGAATACACCGAAAGGATCTCAAAGCAGAAGAATGTGCGGCAGCTTGTTTCAAGCACTGTTTCCGAGTTCCTCGCCGACCCCGTTGTGCATATCAAGAACGAGCTTATCGACAGCTACAACAGCGTAAAGGCTCAGCTGCCGGAGCATGAGTTCATGGAGGAAAAGAAAAAGCCCAGCTTCACCATAAGGTTCAAAGAGCTTGACGAGATGAACAGGGCAACGGAAATACTTTCCGCCAACGGCATACGCTACCGCACCGGAAAGACCCTCGTGCCGTTCAGGCTTACCGGCAATATCGAGTGGGGAGTACCCGCACCCGTGCTTGAGGGTGAAGATCCGCTCACCATATGGGTATGGCCGGAATCTCTCTGGGCGCCCATATCCTTTACGCAGGCGGCTCTGGAACGCAAAGGACGCAGCATGGAGGAGTGGAAAGACTTCTGGTGCAGCAAGGATTCCACCGTGTATCAGTTTATCGGCGCAGATAATATCTACTTCTACGGCGTTGCGGAAATGGCTATGTTCATGGGGCTTAAAGAGGGCGAGAACACCTCCGACCCGGAGGACGGCGAAATGCAGCTTCCGGTGCTTTGCGCAAACAACCACATTCTGTTCCTTGACAAAAAGGCGTCCAGCTCCGGTGCGATAAAGCCGCCCATGGCTGCCGATCTTCTCGATTATTACACCGCCGAGCAGCTGAGAATGCACTTCCTCGGTCTGGGGCTCGGGCAGCGCAGCGTAAGCTTCATGCCGAAGCCCTACAATCCCAACGCAAAGCCGGAGGATCCCGACCCCGTCGTAAAGGACGGCTTCCTGCTCTCCAATGTATTCAACCGCATTATACGCACCTGCATTTATTCCGTTCAGAAGTACTTTGACGGAGTTATGCCCGTGGGCGCTGTGGACGAGCAGGTTCTTGCCGAAGCAAAAAAGGCTGTTCTGGACTACGAACGCTATATGTACCGCTTTGAGTTCCATCAGGCGACCTATGTGCTTGACAGCTACATCAGAAAAGCCAGCAAGTACATGGCAAAGAACCTCGGCGACGCCGACAAGGCGGACGACAACGAGGCACGCCGCCATGCGCTCATACAGGTGTTCCACATGATAAGAACCGCCGCCGTGCTGCTTCACCCCATGGCACCGCAGGGAACGGAGATGATACTCGAATATCTCCGGCTGGACAGCAGCTTCTGGAGCTGGGACAGGATCTTCGACACCCTCGCAGATTTCACGGACGGAAAGGATCACAAGCTGAAATTCCTCGAACCAAGAGTGGATTTCTTCACCAAGCACCCGAGCCAGTTCGGTACGGGGTCTGACGAATAAACAAAAGTTCCCACCGAAAAAGTGGGAACTTTAGCTTGTCAAAAACCCCGCCGCAGCGGGATAAAAGTTTTCGGTCCAGCCTTTTTCAAAAGGCT
>CAYRLM010000228.1:0-3415 GCA_964425035.1 uncultured Ruminococcus sp. | reverse complement strand
CCTGACCAGCCTTTTGAAAAAGGCTGGATCGAAAACTTTTATCCCGCTGCGGCGGGGGTTTAGACGATCTGTCTATTCGGCGGTCTGTCTAAATATATTGTTTCATGCGTTTGCGGGAAAGCTCGGCGTATTTTTCCTTGGTGGCCTGACCTCCCCGCAGGTGACGCTCCCGCTTGTTCTTTGCCAGCACGGATTTTACCTCGTCGCACAGCTGCTTGTTCACCTGTTCCAATCTCACAGTGATATCCTGATGTACCGTGCTTTTGCTTATTCCGAAATATTTCGCCGCCGAGCGGACAGTTGCGTTGTTTTCCACTATATAATGTCCGAGTGTGACACATCTTTCCTGATTGTTTTCCCCTTTTGTATCTTTCTTCAATTCAATTCGCACCCCCGTCTGATGATGTGATTTTCACTCTCCTCTTATCCGCAGCGTGTCTGCGGACATTTCTTTTTCACAGTTTATGAGGACTTTCGGGGATATATTACTTCTCCCGCACGCCGGACATTTGTCTCAAAAAAAATTTCAAAACCCTATTGACATATCATAAAAAATGTGTTAAAATCATAGTAACTTGATAGGTGAAGTTGGCATTAAACCGGAATGAATATCATAAGCCTATCACCCCAAAATGTGAAAAGGAGATTTTTATTATGAAGGTTTACCGGACTATTACGGACACCATCGGACACACCCCTCTGCTGGAGGTGACCAAGATTGAGGCCGAGGAGCAGACGCAGGCGAAGATCTTTGCGAAGCTGGAGCTTTTCAATCCAGCCGGCAGCGTAAAGGACAGAGTTGCCACCGCAATGATTGACGACGCCGAAAAGCGCGGCGTACTCAAGCCCGACAGCGTTATCATCGAGCCGACCAGCGGCAACACCGGCATCGGACTTGCTTCCGTCGCAGCCGCAAGAAACTATCGCATAATCATCGTAATGCCCGAAACCATGAGCGTTGAGCGCCGCAATCTGATGAAGGCATACGGTGCCGAGCTTGTCCTGACCGACGGCGCAAAGGGCATGAAGGGCGCAATCGCAAAGGCTGACGAGCTTGCAAAGGAAATCCCCGGCGGATTTATTCCCTCACAGTTCACCAACCCCGCCAACCCCGCCATTCATGAAGCCACCACGGGTCCCGAGATTTGGGAGGACACCGACGGCAATGTGGATATTTTCGTTGCGGGCGTAGGCACAGGCGGAACGGTCAGCGGCGTGGGCAAGTACCTCAAGAGCAAGAACCCGAACATAAAGGTGGTTGCGGTAGAGCCCAAGACCTCTCCGGTGCTGTCCGAGGGCAAGGCAGGCCCTCATAAGATTCAGGGTATCGGCGCAGGCTTCGTTCCCGAAACGCTGGATACTTCAATCTATGACGAGATTATTCCGGTAGAAAACGAGGACGCATTTGCGACAGGCAGACGTATCGCACGCACGCAGGGCGTTCTGGTGGGAATTTCCTCCGGCGCTGCAATGTGGGCTGCAATTCAGCTTGCAAAGCGCCCCGAAAACAAGGGCAAGAACATTGTTGTTCTGCTCCCCGATACAGGTGAAAGATACCTCTCCACCGCTATGTTCTCAGACTGATATTTTTGACTGATATTTTTGTGGGCAGTACCGCAGGCAATGCGGCGCTGCCCATATTTTTGCGGTAAACGCACAAAAAAATTATCCCCCGGAAAAGCTCCCGGGGGATAGGATACAGTTTGTCGAAAAACTTTATTTAGCCTGCGAAGCAGGCATTTGAAATCCGTTTTTTGCCTCAGCTTTGCCGAGGCAAAAAACACTTCTATCCCAGCAAGTGTGCGAACTGGCGGCGAAGCCGACAGTGAGTGCGCGCAGCTGGGATGTTCGGCGGAAAAGCCCCGGCGGGGCTTTTTCGACGGTCGAGGTCGCTTCAGCTGCGCATATATTCGCGCCAGTCGAGGTCGCCCCGTTCGAGCGCATGTATCAGCGCCTCTGCGGTGGCGATGTTTGTGGCAACGGGAATATTATGTACGTCGCACAGACGCAGCAGGTTGATGTCGTTAGGTTCGTGGGATTTTGCGTTCAGCGGATCGCGGAAGAATATAAGCAGATCTATCTCGTTGCAGGAAATGCTTGAGGCAAGCTGCTGATCTCCGCCCTGAGAGCCGCTCATGAATCTCTGGATATGAAGCCCGGTCGCCTCGGAAACCAGCTTGCCTGTTGTTCCGGTCGCACGGATATCGTGGCGGCTGAGAATGCCGCAGTAGGCAATACAGAACTGAACCATCAGTTCCTTTTTTGAATCGTGAGCAATAAGCGCAATAACCAAAACCCTCTCCCCCTTAATTTATATTGACCGTTAGCGGAATGTCCTCGCCGAGAACTCGTCTGGCGATAGCCGCATATGCCTTTGCACCGCCGCATGCGGGCGGCAGCGGCTGACCCTTTGCACCGCATATTTTGATGTTCATATCCTCGGGAACCACACCTATGAGCGGAATACCGACGCTGTCCATCACCTCGTCGAGGTCGTAAAGTATCTCCTCTTCCTTGAAGTTGGGGCTGACCTTGTTGATTATAAGGCGCTGGTTGGTGCAGTTCTTGACGTACAGGAAGTCTGAAAGTATCGCACCGTCACGCACGCACACGGTATCCGGGGTAGTTACCATCAGAATAAGCTCTGCCGCCTTTATAACGCTGAATACCGAGCTGCCTATGCCTGCGGTATCCATGATGATATAGTCGAAATGCTTGCGCATTTCCTGACATACCTCCATGATTTTTTCGGGGTTTATGTCAATGAAAGGGTTTCTGGTTGCGCATACAAGATACAGGTTATCGACTCTGTCTACCTTTGTGGTGGCGGTGAGAATATCGATTTTTCCCTCGAGGTATTCGCCGATATCGTGCTTTACGACATTATCCTTGATGCCGAGGATTATATCCTGACATCTCAGTCCGAAGTCCAGCTCGACCACAAGCGTCTTTTTTCCGAGCGTAGCCAGTGCCGTCGCAACATTTGCCGATGTGGTGGACTTACCGGTGCCGCCCTTACCTGCCGTTACTGCAATGATCTGTGACATAATTCATTAACCCTCTCAATCTATCTTACTCTATGCACAGCTGCAAGCAACATCGGTGCGCAAATAAGAAAATGATGACCAGCGGACATTATTGTCCATTTATATTCTATCACAAAACGTCATTAAAAAAAAGCTTTTTTTTATATATTTCAAAATTTTGTGAATTCCCCTCATTTTGCGTCCTTTTTTTTGTGCAATTTGCCGCAAAACTTATATTCGGTAAACGTCGGGGGAATTTTATGTGGGGTTAGGATTGTCAAAAACCCCGCCGCAGCGGTAATAAAAGTTTTCGGTCCAGCCTTTTTCAAAAGGCTGGCGGGGGCGGGGCAGAGCCCCGCACTCGGCGCAAAGCGCCGCCACTCGGTGCG
>CAYRLM010000227.1:0-3427 GCA_964425035.1 uncultured Ruminococcus sp. | reverse complement strand
ATCATCAACAAAAACGCCGCTCTGAAATTATGTCGATTGACAAAATTGGCATAATTTCGTTAAAAGCTGCAACACCGGGGGTGAGTGATAAGTTTTAATTATTGAGAGCGGTAATTGCCGCCGAATACATATTGGCGGCTTATTGCCGTCGGAAGAAAAAATCACAGAAAGGAAAATTCGTCATGAAAAAATTACTGGTCATCATTGCCGCCGCTGCCGCAGTTATGCTGTCCGTGTCGGCGTCGGCAAAGGAAGTTTCGGTTTCAAGGCTTGGCGAGAGCGTTGAGCAGCTTGCGCCGTACAGCAGTGAAACCGGGCAGTCGGTCATTCGGCTCACAAAGGACAGGTCTGTGAAAAACAGGCTTATTATCGCCGAAGAGGAAATGCTGGTTGTTCCGTCCGGGAGTACGCTTTCGCTGAACGACGGCTGCGAGGTCGGCGGAACGCTTTTTGTCGAAAGCGGCGCAAGGCTTCTGGTGAAAAGCGGCAAACTTGAAATAAACGGCAGTGTTGTGAACGACGGTACGCTTTCGATCGGGAAGAAATCGGGGCTGAAAATTAACGGCGGCGGTATGCTCTACACCTCGCATAAGGGGACTTTGAAATCCTCCGCAAGCTTAATCTCCGTTTCGGAAAACGCCACAGCCGTGTGCCTTGGGAAAAGTTCGATAAGCGGCTGCCTCGAAAATGCGAAAACGGCGTTATGCCCCAATGCCGTGAGCGGCGTCAAGATTTCATTCGGCTACGGGCTTGACGGTATATTTGCTTCACAGACGCTTACCGCAGAGGAAGCGCTGACTGTTGCCGCCTCCGACTATTTCGACCTGTCCGAGCCTCCGCTCGGCAGCAATGATATGCTGACAATTCTTTTTGACAATGGGTGCGCAGTCAAGTATCTGATTTGCGTTTATGACAATTCCGACAGAATAGCGGCAATAAACGGCGCACAGCTCAGCGCCGCTCTGCGCCTGATGTAATGCGGAAAGTAAGCTTCAAAATGAAAAAAACGGCTGCGCTTTTATCGGTGCTTGTGATTGTCGGTGATGATGTGCGGCACTGCTTTTGCCGCCGCCGTCAGAGTTGTGGAGCTGAAGGACGTATGCGGCACCGGCAGCTGCACAAGGAGTATACATAGCATACCGGACTGACGGAAAAGAATCAAGCAAGGTTTATATCCGGTGAGCCGTTATTTGTTGTTGTATTTACGGGCGGCTCGCTTCGCTCAATATTTTTTGCGGGCGAAGCCGATTTTTGATATTCCCCTATTGAAATCCGCAATTAAATATGATATAATAATATCCTAGGACAATTATACGTCTGTGAAATACAAAACCAAACGGAGGAATCTAACAATGTCCATGTATATTACCTGCCTTGATCTTGAGGGCGTGCTTGTTCCGGAAATATGGATAGCGTTTGCAGAGGCAAGCGGAATCCCGGAGCTTAAGCGCACCACACGCGACGAGCCGGATTACAACAAGCTGATGAACTGGCGGCTCGGTATTCTCAAGGAGCACGGTCTTGGTCTGAAGGAAATTCAGGACACCATTGCAAAAATCGACCCCATGCCCGGCGCAAAGGAGTTCCTTGACGAACTGCGTTCTATCTGTCAGGTGATAATCATTTCCGATACTTTCTCACAGTTTGCGGGACCTCTGATGAAGAAGCTGGGTATGCCGACTATTTTCTGCAACACCCTTGAGGTAGCGCCGAACGGCGAGATTACCGGGTTCAAAATGCGCTGCGAGCAGTCCAAGCTCACCACCGTAAAGGCGCTCCAGAGCATTGGCTACGAAACAATCGCCAGCGGCGACAGCCACAACGACCTCGGTATGATCCGTGCAAGCAAGGCGGGATTTTTGTTCAAAAGCCCTGACAGCATAAAGGCAGCCAACCCCGATCTCCCGGCATTTGATACATACGACGAGCTTATGTCGGCTATCAAAAAGGCTATGGACTGATTAACCGAAAACAAAATAAAAAAGCACGGTCATTAGGCGTTATACCTGATGACCGTGCTTTTTTATACACAAAATGCTCCGACGGAATGCTTTGCGGCAGAGCAAATTACCGCAGCGGCTGCATTTTTCAATGCTGATTTGATTTTCATGCTGCTCCCGTCATATTTCGGAATATCTAACGATTGTCATCTGCGCTTGCGTGAAAGAAGCGCTGCTGCGGCAGCCGCCGCAGCCGTTCCCGCAAACACTGCGATACCCTCTGCTCCGGTATCGGGGCTGCCCTTGGCGGAGCTGTTCGGTGCGGAAGCTTCCGCAGCGGTTGGCACGGAAGTCCCGGTGATATCGCTGAGCAGGGAGAATATCACGGCATGTCCGCTTTTGTTCGGGTGGATATCCATGTTTGAAATGTTTGTGTAATCAAGCGCATGACCCTTGAAGGCGGTGAATACGTCTGCGACTTCTGCGTTATGGTTTTGCGCCGCTTGGGTTATGCCGGAGTTCAGAGCCGAGAGCTTTTCCCTTGCCACAACGTCAAACATTTCCATGCCCGTAACGCCCTCGAACGGGTCGTACACGGTGAGTATTATCACCTGCGCATTCGGGGCGCTGTCGGAAATCTGCGACAGTATTCTGTCGATATTGCTTACGACTTCTTCGGTATCGACGGCATTTGCCGCTTCCAGAATTGTCTGCGTAAGCTCCGTCATGATGTCCATATAGTCGGAAATATCGATATCCGTGCCCGAGAGAATATCCGCTGCGGACATCTCCGTATCGGAGCCGCCGAAGCCCGATATAAGGTCTGAAATCTCCTTGCTGTCCGAAACGGCGTTGAGCATGGCGTTCATCATAGGCTGTAAAAAGTCGTTTCCGCCGATGGATACAATCACCGTATCGGCCCCGGCAAGCGCCGCCGATACATTTTCGTCCTCAAGCTGCTGCAGAAGTCCCGATGTGGTTTTTCCGTCAACGGCGAAATTGCCGTATTCAGAATAGGAGAGGGCAAGAGTGTTTGCGAAGCTGTCCGCTGCGCTGGCGTTGTCGCCGGATATATAGCCCTCCAGCCCGTAGCCCGTGGTTATGGAATCGCCCAGTACCGCCAGAGAGCGCTCCTCCGCTGCCGCCGCCGTGCCGAAAGCCGCTGAAAGCGCAATTACCGCCGCCGTTATTATAGTGTGCGTTTTTTTCATGGTGGTTTTTCCTTTCTTACCGTATATTCTTTGAAACGATATCTCGCAAAGATTGTCTGCAATCTCCGATACGCACGGAGTGAGCGATAGCGAACGCATGTGCGAGGATTTTTGATTTATAATAGTTGCCATGCAATTATTCAGTCTGTCTATAAAGTCTTTATTCGCAGACTATCGTCTGCGAATCGGGGGAAAACTCTTGTTTTAGGAGGACGCTTGCGTCCTTCGCCGCCGTTTGGGGCGGCGATTTCACTTCGTGAAAACGGAAAAATGCGC
>CAYRLM010000226.1:0-3444 GCA_964425035.1 uncultured Ruminococcus sp. | reverse complement strand
GGACGAAGCTTTCGGTTCACACCCGTGCGATGGGGCTTGCGGGAATTGAGGTGTACGACCTGCTGCGCGACGAGTACGGAATACAGATAGAGTTCGGGGATATCGGCAATATTCTTGCGATAATCACGGGAGCAGACCGTGCGCTTGAAATAGAGCGGCTGCTGGGCGCTCTGTCGGAGATAAAGCGGCTGTATTCACGCTCACCGGCAGGACTTTTTGACCACGAGTACATAAACCCCATTGTGGAGCTTCCGCCGCAGCAGGCTTTCTATGCGGAGCGTGAAACGCTGCCGATCGAAAAGACCTCGGGCAGGATATGCAGCGAGTTTGTCATGTGCTATCCGCCGGGTATCCCGATACTTGCGCCGGGCGAGCGGATAACGGACGATATTCTGGATTATATAGCCTATGCAAAGGAAAAGGGCTGTTCTCTCACAGGAACAAAGGATATGAATATCGAGCTGCTGGAAGTGGTAAGGTAAAGGCAGTAATGCAATGAATGACATCATCGGCTGAAAGGAGATAACGTGGAGCTTTGGTTTACTGAGAACCATACGGACAGCGTCAAGCTTTCCATCAAGGTAAAGCAGCACCTCTGGACAGAGCAGAGCGAGTTCCAGAAGATAGACATTCTTGACAGCGAGGAGCTGGGAAGAATTTTGGTGCTGGACGGGTGTCTTATGCTGACGGAAAAGGACGAGTACATCTATCATGAGATGATAGTGCATGTCCCTATGGCGACAAATCCCGGAATAAAGAGAGTTCTTGTGATAGGCGCAGGCGACGGCGGCACCGTTCGGGAACTCACCCGTTTCAACAATGTCGAGCATATCGACATGGTGGAGATAGACCGCAGGGTTGTGGAGCTTTGCAGGGAGTTCCTGCCGCAGACGGCATGCAGGCTGGACGATCCGAGGGTGCATATCCGTTATGAGGACGGGCTGAAATTTGTGCGGGGCAGGGAGAACGAATACGACCTTATCATCGTGGATTCCACCGATCCGTTCGGGCCGGGCGAGGGGCTTTTCACGAAGGAGTTTTACGGCAACTGCTACAAAGCGCTGAACGAAAACGGCATACTTGTGAACCAGCACGAAAGCACCTTTTACAACGAATACGCCGAGATAATGAAGCGGGCGCACAGCCGCATAAAATGCTTCTTCCCCACGGCGCTCGTATATCAGGCGCATATACCGACATATCCGTCGGGACACTGGCTTTTCGGATTTGCGAGCAAGCGCTTCCACCCGGTAAAGGATCAGAATGCGGAATGGTGGCTGGCGCAGGGGCTTAAAACGAAGTACTACAACCAGTATGTCCACAGCGGCTGCTTTGCGCTGCCGAACAATGTCCGTGACGTGCTGCGCGAAACCAAGCCGGCTACATGAGGTGATAATATGTTAATAGATTTCGGCATGACAGAGGAACAGGAGTTGGAGCATTTCAAGGGCGGCGAAAAGTCGTTCCGTGCGAAGATGTTCACAGACGGCTTCAACAAGATAATGAGGGGCAGACTGGAGCCGGGTGCGTCCATAGGGCTTCACACTCACGAGGGAAACAGCGAGATAGTCTTTATACTTGAGGGAACAGGCAGAATGCTGTATGACGGCGGCTCTGAGGAGCTTTCCGCGGGAAGCTGCTCCTACTGTCCCGAGGGACACTCGCACAGCCTTATAAACAGCGGCAGCACGGATTTGGTATTCTATGCCGTTGTTCCGGAGCACCACAAATAATTGCAGTTTTCGATAAGGAGGAAATACAATGAGCAGAGCATTAATCATAGGCGCAGGCGGCGTTGCCGGGGTAGTTATCAACAAGTGCTGCCAGAACAGCGGTGTTTTTACCGAGATCATGATTGCAAGCCGCACCAAATCCAAGTGCGACGCATTCAGGGATAAGCTTCAGCCCACAACCAAGACCGTGATTTCCACCGCACAGGTGGACGCTGACAACGTGGAGGAGCTGACCGCTCTCATAAATAGCTATCAGCCGGAAATAGTCATCAATGTTGCGCTCCCTTATCAGGATCTGCATATAATGGACGCATGTCTTGCCGCCGGGGTGAACTATCTCGATACCGCCAATTACGAGCCTGAGGACACGGCAAAGTTCGAGTACAGCTGGCAGTGGGCTTATCGAGAGCGTTTTGAGAAAGCGGGGCTGACCGCTGTTTTAGGCTGCGGGTTTGACCCGGGAGTAACGGGAGTTTTTTCGGCGTATGCCATGAAGCATGAGTTTGACGAGATAAACTACATAGACATTCTCGACTGCAACGGCGGCGACCACGGCTATCCGTTTGCGACAAACTTCAACCCGGAGATAAATATCCGTGAGGTATCCGCCAAGGGCAGCTATATTGAGGACGGCAAGTGGGTGGAAACCGAGCCTATGGAGATAAAGCGGGTGTATAACTTCAAGGGCGTGGGCGAAAAGGATATGTACCTGCTTCATCACGAGGAGCTTGAATCCCTTGCGCTGAACATCAAGGGTATAAAAAGAATACGCTTCTTCATGACATTCGGTCAGAGCTATCTTACCCATCTCAAGTGTCTTGAGGACGTGGGAATGACCTCTATCAAGCCGATTATGTACGAGGGCAGAGAGATAGTGCCGTTACAGTTCCTGAAGGCGGTGCTGCCCGACCCTGCTTCGCTGGGGCCCAGAACGGTGGGCAAGACCAATATCGGCTGCATTTTTACCGGCAAAAAGGACGGTAAAGAGAAGCACTACTATCTGTACAACATCTGCGACCATCAGGAGTGCTACAAGGAGGTAGGCTCGCAGGCGATTTCCTACACCACGGGCGTTCCGGCGATGATAGGCGCTATGATGGTGCTGACGGGCGAGTGGAAAAAGCCCGGCGTTTACAACGTCGAGGAGATGAACCCCGACCCGTTCATGGAAGCTCTCAACAAGTGGGGTCTGCCTTGGGAAGAGGACTTCAATCCCGTATTGGTGGACTGATAAGGCGCTTCACATCATATGCGGGCTTTGCTCGCATGTGATGTGTTTTTGGCGAATAAATCGGGATATTAGTGGAGGTACAAATATGGCTTCAAGCAAAGAGTATTTAGATTTTATTTTAGGGCAATTATCAGGACTTGAAGATATTACATACAGGGCAATGATGGGCGAATACATTCTATATTACAAAGATAAAATTGTAGGCGGAATATATGATGATAGATTGCTTGTGAAGCCGGTGAAAGCAGCTATTGCTTATATGCCAACAGCTTCTTACGAATTGCCGTATGATGGTGCGAAAGAAATGCTGCTGGTCGATGAGGTTGACGACAGAGAATATTTAACGGGTTTATTTGAAACGATGTATGCAGAGCTGCCAACACCAAAACCCAAAAAGAAGAAATAGTCAAATTCCGGTTTGTCATAAAACCACGAGAAAGCGAGGTAAGCTATGAATTGGACAACCAAAGTCGAAACTCC
>CAYRLM010000225.1:0-3467 GCA_964425035.1 uncultured Ruminococcus sp. | reverse complement strand
TGCCTGAAGGCTCTCTCTTGCACGGGAGGAGATATTGGCGAAGATGCACTCCGCAACCTCCTGTGTAGAACCCTTGATGGCAACGGCAAGATCCTTCGGATCGACCTGCTTTGTGAACTCCTGAATGGCAATGGAATCGAGATTGACGATATCCTCGAACACGAACATCTTCTGCTTGATCTGATCCGCCAGCTTCTGATCCCTTGCGGAAAGCTCATCAAATATGTATTTCTCCGTCGCACGGTCTACATTGTTCATGACCTCTGCGACATAGGTTATGCCGCCGACCTCCATGCTGTCGGTGTTGACAAGGTTTGCGAATTTCTTCTCAAGTGTGGCTTCAAGCGACTTTATGACGTCCGGCGAAGCCCTGTCCATTCGTGCGATTCTCTCAACGACCTCGACGCGCTTCTCCTTGGGAAGCTCCGCAAGTATCGCCGCCGCCTGATCTATCCTCGCATAGGACAATATCAGCGCAATGGTCTGAGGATGCTCGTTCTGGACTATTGCAAGAAGGTTCTTGTAGTCCGCCTTTCTGACGAAATCGAAAGACTTCGTCTGCAGCTGCTTTGTTATGCGCTGGAGCAGGCTGTTAGCCGCCTCTGCGCCGAAAGCCTTTTCAAGTATCTCGCGAGCGTAATCCACGCCGCCCTCGGTGACTACCTTCTGGGTCAGGCAAAGCTCGTAAAATTCATTCAGTACGCCCTCTACCGTTTCAATCGGCTGGTATTCCAGCTTAGCCACCTCGGTGGAGATAACCTCTATTTCATCATCTCCGAGGTGCTTGTAAATCTCGGAAGCATTATCCGCACCCATAGCTGCCAGCACAAGAGCGATCTTTTGATTTGCCGTAAGACTCTCAACATTGGTTTCTGGCATGTAAATCCCCCCTAAACGTGCTTATCAGCCGTCTCTCATCATATTTCTGATGATCTGCGCCACTATCTCCGGGTTAGACTTTGCGAAGTCGCTTATCTCGCGCTTGAGTATTGTTTCACGCGACTCCTTCGCAGCTTCCTCGGTCAGGCTTGCGATATTGAAATCGCTCTCCTCGAGAGTATCGGACTCCTGCGAGGTTGCACCGACAGCCCCCGTTCCGCCCTGTGCAGCGGCGAAAGCGGTTTCCTGACGGCGTCTGATCTTCTTCTTTCTCGAACGGCTCATCATAAGCGTAAGCACCAACAGAAGTATCAGCAGAATTCCAAGTCCCACAACGACATAGAGCAGTGTGTTTCTGAACGTATCGACGGGCGGAGTGATGATCTGCAGACCGCTGCCGTCGCCGCTCGTGCTGCTTGAGCCATTGTTGAGCGAGAACGGAAGATTATACACCGAAACATATTCCGTAGTAGTTCCCGCCGCATTTGCAACAATGCTCTGGAGCGCTTCTCGCTCTGCCTCTGTCATGTTGGTCTGATTTACCACCAGACCCACCGTGAGTGCGTCAATGGAATATCCGTCTTTCTTGACGGTTTCCTTGATGTTGGAAACGCTGTACTGTATCTCGTTCTTGTTGTAATAGAATGTCTGACCGTCCTCAAGACCGGTGTATGTGGGATAATCCGGCGATACGTCGCCGTTTGCCGTGACTCCGACTATGCCGCCGTCATCATCAAGCTCGCCGCCCTCGTTCACCTGATCCTGATGATTTATTACGCCCGCATTCGTTCCCTCCACCGGCTCATACTGTGTGGACTCTACGTCCTTCGCGTCGTAGTTGAGCCGTGCGGAAACATTGAATGCGAAGCCGTTTTCGCCGTACATCTTGGTGAACATCTCACCCAGACCGTCCTTGAGTACCTGAACGAACTCCTGCTCGAACTCAAGGCGCTTTCTTGCAACGTCCACACCGGATTCGTCCACGTCCTTGTCCGCGTCGTCAAGCTCCGGGTCTACCCACTCGTAGGAGTTCATCTGGCTGTCCATGACGGAAACGTTCTCGTTGGTAAGTCCCTCAACGCTGGTGGTAACTCCTCGGTAGATTGCCCTTACCTCTGCGTTTGTCAGCGGATCTGCGTCATTCCTCAGTTGGAGGAACACAGCGCACTGGCTCTGTCCCTTTTCCGATGAAATAACATAATTTGAGGTTTCCGGCAGCGTCAGATTGACCGTTGCGGCCTGTATCTTGTTCATTGAAGCAATGGTGGCGCCCAGCCTTGTTTCCAGCTGCTGGCGCTTTATCTCGCGCTTGTCGAGATCCGTGCTCCAGAGATCCACGCCGTTGTCCCATATATCATAGTTGGTCGTGGACTTGGGGTAGCCCTGCGCCCACATCTGCATTCTCAGCGAGTCCGCCTGATCCGCCGGCACGATGACATCGCCGTTGGAGTTGACCGTTACCTCCGGCGCATTGTCCAGCGCCTGTATGGCAGAAGCTATCTCGCCCGCCTCGGAACTTGACAGCCCTGAGAACAGCACCGCCGTGCTCTTGTTGGAATTGAGCAGCACGCACAGCACTATGATTATCGCAATAACGACAATGGGTATTGATACGATAAGTATCTTAGCCATCTTGGACGAATCGGTCCATTTCGTCTTGACTGTCGTTACCACCGACTTTAATTTTTCATTCATTTATATGAGCGACCTCCGATTTTTTGCTGTCCCCCCGACAGCGTATTGGATTATTGTCGCCTCTGCTTCCGCAACGGATTTTAGAGGTTACCTTAATAAGCAAACCGATCACACCTGCATACCGATGATGGTATTGTAAGCGCTCAGCGCCTCATTCTTGACAGTAACAAGCAGCTCGACCGCCGTAGCGGCCTTGGTGATGTTCGCCTGCACCGTAGCTAGATCGTCGATATTGCCCAGCATAAGGTCAATGGCGTCACGATCTACCTGCTCGTTTGTTTCAACGACATTGTCAACCATACCTCTGAAAATATCAAGAAACGAAGCGTCCTCAACATTCACCGCATACTTGGTATCGGAACTGTCGGTATCCATAGGGGTCATAGCCTCCATGGGCTTCATTTCTGTGAGAGTGCCTAACGGCGTGAATTCAACCATTTTATATCATGTCCTTTCCTCGGAGCGTCCCTGCCGTAAGTCTGCGTATCCTGCCGCAGTTATGAGCTCTTGCCGATGTTGAGCGCCTTTGTTGCCATGTCCTTGATTGCCTCGAACACCGCCAAATTTGCGGAATACATGTTCTCCGCCTCAACGGAATCCAGTTCCTCCGTCGCAACGTCCACATTGGACTCGTAAACGTAGCCCAACTCGTCAGCAAGAGGATTTGTCGGGTCGTAAACCGGCTCTGCGGGTGTCGGATCGTCCACGACTTCCTTTACCTCGACGCCTCTGTACTTTATGTACTTTTGCGAATGTGTTTCGCCTGTGCCGAGCTTGGTGTAGAGTATCTTCTTGAAGGTCTTGTCCTCGCCGAAAACCACCTCCTGACGCTTGTACGCTTCATCGGCGGTGGTGGCAACGTTGTCTGCGTTGGCAACGTTCTGTGCGATTAT
>CAYRLM010000224.1:0-3535 GCA_964425035.1 uncultured Ruminococcus sp. | reverse complement strand
TGCGCGCAGCTGGGATGTTTCGGCGGGCAACACGATGTTGCGAAGCCGAAACCAAAAGTGCGGCATGGATGCCGCACAACCAAGTTTCGGCTAAAAGCTCCCCAACGGGGCTTTTTCGACGGTCTGGTACCCCCGCAGCAGCGGGGGTATTCTTGTATTACAGAATTATGCAGATAAGTCCGCCGCAGCCGTCGTTGATTATACGCTGTATTGTTTCCTGAAGCTTCATTCTGGCGTCGGAGGGCATTCTGTAAAGCTTGTTGTGAAGTCCCTCGTTTACAAGCTCGTGCAGAGATTTGCCGAAAATATTGCTTTCCCAGATCTTCTTCGGGTTCTCCTCAAAATCTGTCAGCAGGTATGCGATTAGTTCCTCCGACTGCTTTTCGCTGCCGACGATCGGATTTATTTCGGTGGTGATATCCGCCGACATCATGTGTATTGACGGAGCGCTCGCCTTGAGCCGCACTCCGTATTTTCCGCCCTGCCTGATTATCTTGGGCTCTTCCAGCCGCAGTTCGTCCATTGTCGGGAGAACTATGCCGTAGCCCGTTGCCTCAACCTCCTCAAGGGCGCTCCTGACGCGCTCGTACTTCTGCTTTATCTGCGCCAGTTCTATCATGCAGGGCATGAGGTCGCTCTCGCTGTGAAGCTCCAGCCCTGTGGTTTCGCCGAGTATCCGGTAAAAAAGCTCGTTATTGAGCGATATGTCTATAACTCCCGTGCCCGTGCCGAGGTCAATGTCTGCGGCTTGTGTTCGGCTTACATATTCGCAGCCCGATATTTCCTCCGCACAGCTTCTTATGGTACTTATTCCCGTGACCTTTCCGGCGGCGCTGCGAATGCTGTCCAGAAGCTCTCGGCGCAGCCAGTGACCGCTGTCGAGAGAATTTATCCAGCGAGGCATGTTTATGCGTATCTCGCTTACGGGGAATTGCAGCAGCACATTCCCCAAAAGCTCCCGTATCTGCTCCTCTGTGATATCCAGACAGTTCACCGCCATCACCGGGGCGGAATATTTCTCCTCCATTTCGGCGGCAAGGCGGCGGCTTTCTTGTGAGTTCGGCTGCTGACAGTTGAGCAGCACCGCAAACGGCTTGTTTATCTCTTTCAGCTCAGAAACGATACGTTCCTCCGCCTCGCAATATTCTTCTCTCGGGATATCTGTGATGCTTCCATCGGTGGTGACGACTATGCCGATGGTGGAATGCTCGGTTATGACCTTGCGTGTGCCTACCTCCGCCGCCATATTGAACGGTATTTCCTCATCAAACCACGGCGTCATCACCATTCTCGGCGCTTCGTTTTCTATATATCCTATTGCACTGGGAACTATGTAGCCCACGCAGTCGATAAGCCGCACGTTCATCTTAACGCTGTCCTCAAGTGTGATGGAAACAGCCTTTTCCGGGACAAATTTAGGCTCTGTGGTCATTATGGTTTTCCCGGCGGAGGACTGCGGAAGCTCATCGTTGGCACGCTCCCGCTGATAGTCGTCGTTTATATTGGGAATTACAAGGGTGTTCATCAGGCGGGTTATAAAGGTGGATTTGCCGGAACGCACCGGGCCGACTATTCCCAGATATATGTTGCCGTCAGTCCGTCTGGCAATATCCGAGTAGATGGAATTATTCATATTCACGCTCCTTAAACCATTGGAATTATGATCATGCCGGAAATCTCTTCGTCACGGTCATGGATCTCGTTTTCGCTCATCACCGCTTCAACGGTGGTATTGCAGCGCTTGGCGATATCCCAGCAGCTTTCTCCCGTGCCGGTGTAGCATATCCGCAGAGAATGCTCCCCCGCTCTTTCTTTCGGCTTATCTGTTAGAATTACTGCGCTGCTTATCGCCGTGACCGGTGTGCTGTCGGTAAGCTCTCCGGTAAATTCTGCCCGGGCGGTTACATCAAGCGTACCGTCGGAGCGTATCGCAAAACCCGTTTCGGTGACTGTTTCTCGGTGGCTGACCGAGGTGTCATGCGTAAGTCCCTCGGCAGGGATACGCTGCTCGAAAGCCTCCTGTTTTTCCTCAAAGAACGGAACGCCGCCTGAGCATCTTCCCACAGCCTGCACACAGAGCTGCCCGGTGACAAGCAGAGCGTCACCGTCCGGTCGGCAGATAACGTTGTACATATCGCTGCGGCAGTCCCACACGCTTTCTATTTCGCCGCTGCCGCAGCTCACGCTGCTCCTGACGGAAAGCTGACCGCTCACCGAGCGGGGCGCAGAGGGTACTCTGAGAGAAGCCGCAGTGCTGCTGCATTCATATTCCGTGGAATATACGTCGCACGGTATCTCTGCGGTAGCCGGGGAAACGGCATTGCAGCGGCAGCCCAGCAGCAGTTCGCAGGAAAGAATACCGCTGTCCGATTTTGGCAGCAGCTCGCAGCTTTTCACCGTGAATTCAGGGCGGCAGCTGTGTTGGTCGGTCAGACCGGGCAGGTCGATTATCTGGCTGATGGGAATATCTGCGGTCATTTTTTCCAGCTCGTCGCAGCCGGGGTGTTCGTCCGTGTGAACTCCGTAGAGAGCATTCACCGTAACCGTTCCTTTTATCACCGCTTTGTTGGCGATAATTCTGACATCGCTCACATGTGCGGCTGCGTCGCAGCTGACTATGTATTCAATACCGGGAGCGCCTGTTTCTATCTCCTCTCTGACTGCAATCTGCCTGTCTGTGAATATCGGCTGTGAGGTGCAGGGGATTTCTCTGCGCAGCACCTGAAGCCCCTCGGGGAGCGACGGCAGCGTGAATTTTGAGGCGCACACCACCGTTATACGGAAGCTTACGGCACCTCTGACGTCAATTCTCCGGCTGCTGACCGCCCGGCAGTTGCAGTAATCCGTCCGAGGCAGCACGGTGACGACAGGCTCGGAGCAATTCTCGCTGCTTTTTCCCAATTCTATGGTTTTCGACCAAGTGTAGCGCTGTTCAAGGCAGTTGACTGCGGTGCTGTTCTCGGAGAGATAAAGCACCCGTATCGCAGCGGAGCCGTCCAGCATGAGCTTTCCGCCTGACACCGCCGTTGAAGTCACCCTCGGAGTGATGCAGCATTTGAGTATCTTGAATATCTCCGGGTAATAATCCGGCAGGACGTGATCCAGTTCCACGCCCTGTTCCGCCTGACCGTCGAACAGCGTTTCGGTCATGAAAACCGCGTCCGTCTGTCTGTTTAATTCTTCCATTGTATCCTCCTTCACGGTGCGTCAATATTTCTTTCACAGCCAGTATATGCATGGACGGAGGCTTATATGAATGGTTGTACCAAAATGTTTGCGATACTGTTTTCATAAGATGATAAAACATTTGCATTTACGGTATTGCCCATGCGAATACGCTCACTGTGTTCGCTCCGTGCAGCAATGGACAATTAAACACAACCATGGGAGAAATAAAACGAGCCGCTCATCTCTGCGATGAACGGCTCTGTGTCTGATTTCACAAAACAGCGCCCTGCATTTGTGCAGAGCGCCCAGACCGTCGAAAAAACCCGCCGCAGCGGAATAAAAGTTTTCGGTCCAGCCTTTTTCAAAA
>CAYRLM010000223.1:0-3559 GCA_964425035.1 uncultured Ruminococcus sp. | reverse complement strand
GCGGGGCTTCTGCTTGCAAAGATTGACAAAGCCCTCGCAATAGTGTATAATGATAATGTATTGCCGGGCGGCCGGACAAGCCTGAATGTTCCATAACAGGAAATATTACAGGCACATTCATCAATCCGGCAAAAAACACACATAAATTTTTGCTGAAATGCTGAAACTTTTTTCTTCTCCGGCGTGACTTCAGTATTGCAGGCGACAGAGCGAGGTGAGTACTGCGTGGGTAATCCTGACTTGGACAGCTATTTTGACGCCGTTTATGCCGAAACCATCGGCGCGGTATCTCGGTTCGTTGTGAGCCGCACAGCACGATTTCAGGACACCGAGGATATAATACAGAATATCTACACTCGCTTCTATAAGCGGATATCCGAAAAGGGCTTCAATGACATAGAATCCGCAGAGGCTTTCCTCATCAATATCGCAAAGTTCGAGTGCCGCAGCACGTTCGCCGGCTTCAAGCGCAAAAAAGAACGCGACATCATGCTCTCCGAGTTCGACGAGGAGCAGACCGCAGCGCTCGAGGCGGATATGTCCCGCGACCAAAAGCTCCTTGAGGACGTGATGTCCGACAAGATACTCGCAAAGCAGATATTCGACGATATCATGTCGGGCGACGAAACTGTCGGCAGGATTTTTTACCTGCATTTCGTCTGCGATATGAAGCTGGAAGAGGTCGCAAGTCAGCTTGACCTAAAGCTTTCCACAGTCAAGACAAAGCTTTACCGCACAATAGAAAAACAGAAAAAGAAGTACGGTATTTGACCGTATTCATATAATAATATAAACAATACCCGCAATACAGCCGCAGCGTCGGTATCACAGCGAAAGGAGGTCTGTCGTTTGAACAGGAACGAGTTTTACAAGCAATTGATGAGCGAATATACGTTCGACGCCGAAAAAATACGCGAAAACGCAAAGCACGGCAAAAAACGGCAGAAGCTCTCGCCGCTGTACGTCGGAATGTCGGCGGCTGCCGCCGCCTGTATAGTCACCGTCGGCTCAATAGCCGCAGTGAATATGACCAAAAACGACGGCGTAAGCCTTACGGATACCGGGCTTACCACCCTTTCCGCAAGCGACAGACTCTCAAACGCCCTTGTCCAGCTTGAGCAGGAGCGTGAAAGCAGCGAGTCCAGAGATTTCCTCGTCACATTTTCACAGCCGATGACACCGTCAGCGGTTCAGTCCGTGCTGACCGCCGAGGGCAATATTCCCGTGAAGCTGCTTTATCTCTCCGACGGCAGCCGTATCTCCGACCCCGACGCAATAGGCAGTGTGTTCGACGGCGGCAGCGACAAGCTTATAACCGGCGCAGCCGTTTACTGCTCCGGCAGCTTTGCGGCGGCGCTTCAGGACGACCCCGCAGTGTTCCTTATCGAGGTTATGGAGGCTTCCGATTTCGAGAACGCTTCTCCGCTTAATATCGATGAAATAGAGTCCGCAGAGGCAGTTCTGCCCGAATATTCATACAGCGAGCCCGTGACCGCAATTACCGCCCCGTCAGACTTCACCTCCGAGGAGGACGGTCTTGACGGAACGGCAGAGCCTACCTCCGACACAAGCGAGATGGACGGCACGGCAGAGCCCGAAACCGAACCCGAACTCGCATCGGAGGAGGACGAGGGGCTTCCCACCGAAGAGGCTTCCGCCCCGACACCCGAGGAAACCGCCGCCCCCGCTGCGACCGAAACCGCCGCAGACACGTCAACCTCGGCAAGCTCCGCCGAAGAGCCTGTGGAGCATGTGCCGACAGTACCCGAGGGCGTTACCCTCCCGACAAATATTTCCGCAGATTATTACAACACATATATATCCGCAGACACCGCATTCTTCATAAGCAGCGACCTGTTCCTCGTCAAGGACGGCGAGTCCGTTTCGCTTTACCGCTATGACGGCAGCGCCGAGAGCCTTGTCTGCACCGAGCCGCTTTCCGACGCCAAGGTTGTATGGGCGGCAGAAAACGGCGGCAGCCTTATGATGACGGGTATCGGCGAGTTCGGCGGCAGAAGCCGCACGCTCCTGATAAGCGCCGAAAGCGAGAGCATTACCGACCTTTGCACCGAGGATATTGTCATGAGCGGAACTCTCACAGGGTTCGGCTACAATGCCGACAGCAGGCTTCTCTCCCTGTGCTTCAAGGAGGACGGCAGCTACTATATCGCCGCCGCACGTCTTAACACCGACAACACGCTCGAATATATCGGCATTCCGGTAGAGTCGCAGGATAAACCGGCGCTTGCCGCTTCGTACGGCGACACCATCTACTACACCGAAACCGTTTCGGGAAAGACCTCAATCTACGCCGCAGACGCATACAGCGGCAGCGGACATCTGGTGTACAGCTTCTCCTCGGCGCCCAAGCTGACGAGAAACCTTGCGTTCACACACGCCGTGTTTACGCCTGACGACAGCGCCGTTATCGGCTTCACCGAGATATTCGACCCGGCAACCGAAAGTCTTATACAGATTTCCGGCGACAATGTAAGCTTCGGCGCAAGCCGACACAGCTTCACCGACAGCACGGGCTGCTACAATATTTCCGCAGGCAGCGTTTATGCGGACGGCTCCGTTGCCTCCCTCGCCGCCGTTGAGTACAGGAGAAGCGGCTCGGAGCGCTGGTGCGCATACGTTTCGGGCGGCACCGCAAGGATTACCGCAAGCGCCTACACCGCCGAAAACAAGAGCAGTATGCTGACATTCAGCGATATTACCTCCAACGCTCCCTCAGAGCTGAACGCTGCGCTTCAGGGCGCTGTCGGCGTGAATAATGCCCTTGCTCTCGGCAAATGCAGGAGCAGCGGCATAAATGACCCGCAGACCCTTATCGACTGCATAGGCACATACTATTCCGCAAACGCTTCCCAGAAGCTGATGACGAAATGCGGCATATCTCCCAACGGTGCGCTGAGCTACACCTCCGGCGGGCTTGAGGGAATAGACGGCGCAGGCGTTAAGCTTGTCATAAACGAGCTGTCCGACAGCTCCGCCTCGGGAATGATGTATATCGAAGCGGGAACGTTCGGCGGCAGGCTGGCATACAGGTCGGTTTCGGTTTCTTTCGTAACGGAAAACGGCGGCTGGAAGCTGGATAAAATTCTGAAATAACACAAAGGCTGCACAGTTTCATGTGCAGCCTTTTTCGTCAAAGCTATAAGGAGAAAAAATGAAACCCCGGATAATTACAGCCCTGATACTCGCCGCCGCTGCCGCAGGGTGTATCGTCACGTTCATTGTGATGAAGAACGTCCCTGTCAGCGACCCCTGCGCCGAAATACGTCTGAACGGCGAGGTCATACGTCGCGTAAGCCTGGCCGAGGACTGCGAGTTCACCGTGGACTGCGGAAACGGCAGCAATACGATAAAAGTAGCGGACGGCGCAGTAAGCGTCGTCGCCGCCGACTGTCCCGACAAGGTGTGCGTAAGCACAGGTGCGCTTTCCGGCGGAGTTGTTCCGATAATCTGCCTGCCGCACAGACTGGAGATTGTTATTGTTTCGGGAGAGGATATCGTTGATACGGCAGTATATTAATCAACGGTAAACAAGACCGCA
>CAYRLM010000222.1:0-3565 GCA_964425035.1 uncultured Ruminococcus sp. | reverse complement strand
TTTCGCAGCACAGAGGCGCATTTTTCCGTTTTCACGAAGTGAAATCGCCGCCCCATACGGCGGCGAAGGAAAAATGCGAGCGTTGGCGGCGGCAGCGGCGAAGCCGCATATTCAAGCCGCCAATGCAGCGCTAAAGGGGTTTGGCGGAGGACGCAAGCGTCCACCTAAAACAAGAGTTTTCCCCCAATTCGCAGACAATAGTCTGCGAATAAAGACTTCATCGACAGACTAAGCGGCAGGAGCAAACACTCCTGCCGCAGCTTATCGGTAAATTATTTCGCCTGAAAGACGGTCTAATTTAACGGTTGCGCTCTTTCATAGCACGCTCTATCTCCCGCCCCGCATCACGCTTTGCCATGTCGTCACGCTTGTCGTGAAGCTTCTTGCCCTTGCACAGTCCCACCTGAACCTTGACCTTTGAGTCCTTGAAATACATCGAAACGGGGATAAGCGTGTAGCCGCCCTGCTTCACCTGCCCGAAGAGCTTCAGTATCTCTTTCTTGTGCATCAGCAGCCTTCGTGTGCGGTAAGGGTCTTTATTGAAGATATTGCCCTTTTCATAGGGAGAAATGTGCATATTGCGGATAAAAGCCTCGCCGTTCTCAATGGATATCCACGAGTCCTTGAGGTTCACGCCGCCGTTTCTGATGGACTTCACCTCGGTGCCGAAAAGCTCTATTCCCGCTTCTATGCTCTCGATGATGAAATATTCGTGCCTTACTATGCGGTTTTCTGCTATGGTCTTAGTGTTCATCTGACCTCCACGCCGCCATTGATCTGTCAGTCAATGCCGATGACATACTTGAGAAGCTCCACAGCGTCGTCTGCTCTTACCCAGCCGTCGCCGTTGATATCGCCCGCAGCCTTCTTCTCGTAGCTGTCCAGCGTGATCTCGCCGATAACAGCCTTGAGAATATTCACAGCGTCAAGCGCAGTGGTGTTTCCGTCCCCATCGACATCTCCCATTACCACCAGCGTATAGCTTGCGTCGCTGTTGGGTGCGCTCGCCAACATTCCCGTTGCAATATACTGGGTTTCAGAAACCGCCGTACCGTCTGCATTGGTGACATTCACTGCGCTGCCGTTCTCGATATTGTTGCGGAAATCAGCCACGGTGTACTTCTTCTTGAAGCCCGCAGTGATGGTGCGCTTATCGTGATTGATGTTGAAGTTGGAGGAGATCATCTGGAAGTTCTGCAATACGGAGCTTATGAAATAATCTCCGCCCTCGCTGAAGCTTGTGGTGACAGAGCCGTCCTCCACGGTGACTTCTCTTACAAATTCGGATTTCTTTGTTGTTGTGTTCCACTTATACAGCCTGTAAACGCCGTTGGTGTAAACCTTTGAAACGTCCAGCGTAAGCTCTCCGATACCGGGGAATGCGCCCGTCTGCGCAAAGGAGATTATCTGGTAATCGCTTGCGCTTCCCGCCTCAAAGCGTATCTGCTCCTCGACGTCGCTCTCGTATTTTACCTCGGGATCAAAGTCGGCAGGCGTTGTGACGTCCGTTCCGGTGAACTTCCAGCTGTACTTGTATCCGTCCTTGGTAGCGCCCTTTGCGGTTACCGTCTTGTTGTCGCCGTAGATAGCCTCAAAGTCTGCCTTGGGGATAACCGCAGGCTTCTCCTGTTTGGTTGCGGTCAGACCGTTCTGCGCCTCCTGAAAAGCCTTTATAGCGGCATTTGCCTCGCTGAGAGAGGTACTCGTGTCCTCGCTGGCGTCCGTCAGAAGAGTTATCGCATTGGCGAGCTTTTTCCAGCTCTCTGCGGTGTAATCCTCCTCCTTATAGGTCTTGGCGATTGCAAGCAGGTCTGTAAGTATCTTTTTGGTGTTGGAATTTACGCCCTCGACAAGCTGGCTCTTTGCCTCGTTCAGGCTGTCCAATGCACTCTTGAGCATGTCGTAGTCGTTGTTGTTGTACTGATATATAGCCTTTGCGGTCTTTAGCTGGTTTGAGAATACCGTCCATGTCGTGCTTGTGTACAGCTCCTCGGTAAGCTTTTCGCACTCCGCAATAAGGCTCTCCAGACGGAACTTCACGGTGGACGGGTCGTTTCCGTCGAGGAAGTATACGGTTACCTCGGTTTTGATTTTGGGATTGGAGGAAGAACCCGGAACAAACAGCGAAACGGTACCGGTAACAGAGCCGGACTTTGTTACCACGCCGTCGGTCACATATGAGCTTACGTCAATGTCAAACTCGATATTCTCGTTTGTGAGGTAATTTTCATCGGCGTCCGACGGAAGATCGTACTTACTCAGCAGCGGGTCGTAGAAATATTCCGGCAGAAGGCTTCCGTCGTTGAGCTGAACGGTAGAAAGCACCTTATCCTTGAAGCGTGCCAGCTCGTCCGCCGTAAGTGAATCGCCTACCCCGAAGTAGTAGGTGGTGGGACTTACCGCAAGGCTTCTCTGGTTGGTGGTGTTGATGAGGTTGTAGCTTATGTTCTTGGTTTTTGCGTCAAGAGCGGTATACCATGCTGGAACGGAGGTCAGGAAGTTATAGCTGAGATCGATGCTGCTGAGCGCATAGCAGTTAGACAGGTCGATATTATTCACCGTTGAGCTGCGCAGCTTGTTCTTGGAAAGATCCAGCGTGCGAAGTCTTGTCATGTATTCGATTATGCGGGGAATGCCCTCCATGCCTATGCCGCTGAGGTTGAGCGAGGTTATCTTCTCGAGATCCCCGAAGGTGATGAGCGCATAGTCCTTTCTGCCCGTTGCGGTCTGCAGGGCGCTGAGGAACTTCGAGTTCGGCTCTGCCTCTCCCGTCGCACAGAACAGCGAGGAATCGGTATCCCACACTATATCCTTGGAATCATAGTCCTGCGTCACTGCGGCGTAGCCGGTAATCGGCAGCACAGCCGGAACGGAGGACGCTGCCATGCACCCTGTGAGCGCAGCGGCAATTACCCTTTTAGAAAGCTTCATAAAATCCTCTCCTTGATATATTTTCCGCATTGTCAACCCTGCGGCGTATTTCCGCCGGTTTTAGACTTGAGGTAGCATTGCACAAATAACGCCTAACGGCTTTGCACACGATATTTGTGCTTAATTATATACATCAATAGTATACCACAAATTCTTCTCTTTGGCAATACCTTTGGAGTTTTTTTTGATTTTTTTTGAAAAGCCCGACCTTTAGTGCGTGATTTTGTTGAATATACACAAAACAGTGACCTAAAAATTAAACTAAAAACATTTGAATAATTGTAGACAATTACAGCAGACTGTGCTATAATAGAAGCAGGTGAAGCAGTATACTCCGGGTAAATTCCCGGCAGCCTCATCGTTTAGTTTTATTAATGTTCGGAGGTATCCATCTATGGCAAAGAAAAAGCTGTTCGGCAACAATATCAAGCCCTCCTGCAAATACTGCGAACTGGGAGCTGCCGGCGACGGTGACAAAATACACTGCTCAAAAATGGGCGATGTCAAGGCTTATGATTCGTGTAAAAAATTCGTTTATTCTCCGCTGAAGAGAGTACCCAAAAAGGAGCTTCAGCTTGCGAACTCCGCTGTCAATGACATTGATTTCTGATATTGCGCAATTACATTTTTCAAC
>CAYRLM010000221.1:0-3590 GCA_964425035.1 uncultured Ruminococcus sp. | reverse complement strand
GGCGCATTTTTCCGGTTTCACGAAGTGAAATCGCCGCCCCAAACGGCGGCGAAGGAAAAATGCGAGCGTTGGCGGCGGCAGCAGCGTAGCTGCGACTTCAAGCCGCCAATGCAGCTAAAGGGGTTGCGTCCACCTAAAACAAGAGTTTTCCCCCGATTTGCAGACGATAGTCTGCAAATAAAGACTTTATCGACAGACTGTGCCGGGACTGCGAATAAACAGCCCCGTAATTTTTATTCATGTTTTGCGGTAAAATCCTCGGAAATATCCTCCACCGTGTAATCCAGCCCCATAATTGTGCTGCGTATCACAAGCTCTGACAGAGGGGCTTCGGACAATATCAGCGCCGTGCCGTCCTTCGGGTTCACCTCGGCGAAAACTCCCTCCTGACGGTTGAAGGCAAGGGCTATCCGCTGTGCGCACCCGGCGCAGTGCATTCCGCCTATCCTGACGGTGCGGCGGTGTGTGAAGCCGGAAACGTCCTTGGTTATCTTCTCGGATATGTCGCCGCCGCCCGCGCCGCAGCAGCCCTGTTTACCCCGCTTTATTATGCTCAGCACCGCAACGGCGCAGACAGCTGCGAGCGCCGCAATTATGATTATCGTCACTAATTCCGGCATGGCGTTATTCCTTGCCGGAAGTGCCGCTGTGCGCTCCCGTGCATGCATGGCAGTCCCGATGTCCGCCCGCACACGCACCGCATGAGCCGCAATTGCCGCCGCAGGTGTATTTTCCCGCTTTTTTGTCCCGTACAAGCTTTATGATGATGAGCGTCACCAGCGCAAGGACAACGGCGCCTACCAGCAGACTGCCCCAGTTTTCCGCCAAAAATTCCGACATAATTCACATCTCCCGAAAATAACGGGCGGCGGAATGCTCCGACCGCCCCGAATGTCTGAAAATCCGAATGCTTTACACGTTTTTTGTCAGCTTGGTAGCTTCCTTATACGGTCTGAACAGCATATAGACAAGTCCCGCAAGGAGAGCGAACGCAAAGACAAGGCTGATGATATTGCACACAGCGCCGCTGCCTGCGGTCATGAGCGTTCCCGTGAACAGGTTGCCCAGCTGGTTTACTATCAGCGAAATCACATATGCGAAGCAGCACTCGTAGCCTATTGCGAACCAGAACCACTTTCCGTTGTTCATTTCCCGCTTGATAGCGCCCATTGCCGCAAAGCAGGGAGCGCACAGCAGGTTGAATATCAGGAAGGACATTCCGCTTATTCCCGTGAACGAAGCCGCCATTGTTCCGTAAACATCGCCGCTGCCGCCGTAAAGCACGCCGAGAGTGCCGACTATGTTTTCCTTTGCGACAAGTCCGGTCAGCGCCGCAACGGTAGCCTGCCAGTTGCCCCAGCCGAGCGGAGCGAATATCCAGCAGATAACGCCGCCTATCGCAGCGAGGATAGAGCTGCCCATTTCGCTTTCGTCAAGCATGCGGAACGTTCCGTCAACCACGCCGAAGTAGGAGGTAAACCATACCAGAATGGTGGAAAGCGTGATGATTGTTCCCGCTTTCTTGATGAACGACCAGCCGCGCTCCCACATCGAGCGGAGAACGTTGCCGACGGTCGGCAGGTGGTAAGCGGGAAGCTCCATTACGAACGGAGCGGGGTCGCCGGCGAACATCTTTGTTTTCTTGAGGATAATGCCGGAAATTATTATTGCGGCAATGCCTATAAAGTAAGCCCCGGTGGACACCCATGCGGAGCCGCCGAAAATAGCCCCGGCAATCATCGCTATGAACGGCACCTTTGCGCCGCAGGGGATAAATGTCGTGGTCATGACGGTCATGCGGCGGTCACGCTCGTTTTCGATTGTGCGGGAAGCCATTATGCCCGGAATACCGCAGCCCGTGCCGATAAGTATCGGGATAAAGGACTTGCCGGAAAGACCGAACTTCCTGAACACACGGTCAAGCACGAACGCCACTCTTGCCATATATCCGCATGCCTCCAGGAATGCAAGGAATATGAACAGAACCAGCATTTGCGGCACGAAGCCCAGAACAGCGCCCACGCCCGCAACTATACCGTCGATGATAAGTCCCTCCAGCCAGTCAACGCAGTTGACGGACTCCAGTCCCGCTGTGATAATGTCGGGCAGCGAGGGAACGAACGGGCCGTATTCCGCAGGGTCGGGCTCGTCAAAGCCGCCGTTTTCCGCAAAATAAGCGGCGGCGTCCGCATAGCTCATGGGGTTTGTTTCTTCCTCGTCCGCACCGTCGGGTATCTCGGAGGCGTATACGGTTATCTCGCTCTTGGCAAGAGTTTCTTCGTCCTCTACCTCGTAGGGAACGGAGCTTTCGACGGGGGTATATGCCGTAATTTCCGCCAGCGCAGCCTCGGCGTCAAGCTCCTCGTCCTCAAGGTCGGGGGCTTGTCCGAAAGCGTCGAGGGCGTTCATTGCGGCGGTGTAGTCGTCAACGGCCTCGGTGTACGCTCCTCTGCCTATTCCCAGCAGATACCAGCCGTCGCCGAATACGCCGTCGTTCATCCAGTCGGTGGCGGCTGCTCCCACCGTCACCATTGAAACGTAGTATACAACCCACATTATCACCGCAAAAATCGGCAGACCCAGCCAGCGGTTGGTGACTATGCGGTCAATCTTGTCGGAAACGGTAAGCCCGCCCTTGTTCTTTTTGGTAAGGCAGCCCTTGATTATTGTGGATATGTAGATATAGCGCTCGTTGGTGATGATGGACTCTGCGTCGTCGTCCAGCTCCTCCTCCGCCGCCTTGATGTCGTTTTCGATATGCTCCGACTTGTCCTGCGGTATCTTTATCATCTCGAGGACTTTTTCGTCCCTCTCGAATATCTTGATGGCGTACCAGCGCTGCTGCGCCTCGGGCAGGTCGTGAAGCACCGCTTCTTCTATGTGGGCGATTGCATGCTCCACTGCGCCGCTGAATGTGTGGTGCGGTATCATCTTTTTCTTTGACTGGGCTGCCGCAACCGCCTTTTCCGCTGCCTCGGTTATTCCGGTGCCTTTGAGTGCGGATATCTCGCATACCTCGCAGCCGAGCTCTCTTGCGAGCTGTTCGGTGTTAATTCTGTCGCCGTTTTTCTTTACGACGTCCATCATGTTTACGGCGGCCACCACCGGGATACCAAGCTCCGCCAGCTGCGTGGTGAGGTAGAGGTTTCGTTCGAGGTTGGTTCCGTCGATGATGTTGAGTATTGCATCGGGTCGTTCGCCGACAAGGTAGTTTCTTGCGACTACCTCCTCCAGAGTGTAGGGCGACAGGGAGTAAATACCCGGCAGGTCGGTGATTATTACGTCCTTTCTGCCTTTAAGTCTGCCCTCTTTTTTTTCGACGGTAACTCCCGGCCAGTTTCCCACGAACTGGTTAGAGCCTGTCAGCGCATTGAAGAGCGTGGTCTTGCCGCAGTTTGGGTTTCCGGCAAGCGCTATCCTTATGTCCATTGCCTTTTCTCCTTTATGTGATTTTGTTTTTTTGCCTGTGAAAAAGCCCCAACGGGGCTTAGGTTTGTCGAAGAACTTCTTTGTAGCCTGCGAAGCAGGCTATTAAAATCCGTTTTTTGCCACGGCTCTGCCGGGGCAAAAAACACTTCTATCCCAGCAAG
>CAYRLM010000220.1:0-3595 GCA_964425035.1 uncultured Ruminococcus sp. | reverse complement strand
TGTTTATTCGCAGACTACCGTCTGCGAATTGGGGGAAAACTCTTGTTTTCCCCCATGCCCCTTTAGCGCTCTTTTGGCGTTTGGCGGTGCTCCGCACCGAGTGGCGGCGCTTTGCGCCGAGTGCGGGGCTCTGCCCCGCCCCCGCCAGCCTTTTGAAAAAGGCTGGACCGAAAACTTTTATTCCGCTGCGGCGGGGTTTTTCGACAAGCTGAAACCGCTCCGATAAATATCGGAGCGGTTAGTTTGTCGATAAAGTCATTTTCCGACGTTTATTTGTCACGGTCTTGTAAAATACCGACAGGGAGAGGCTGTGCAATCCGACGGGCAGGTGAGGTCGGGCAGAGTACACATTCCGTCCTGCTGCCAGCGGCAGTTTTCGTTGCAGGATACGATATTCATGCTGCACCTCCGGGGCTTTTTTCAGATATTCTGCTCAGATCAGCCCGGATTATTCGCAGACATCAATTCCTCCGCTTCATGCTCCTTCAGCTGTGCGAGAGTTTCCTCATAGCCCAGTTTTATGCGCTTAGCGGCGTTTTCCCCATCAAAATCCAGAGTGCCTGTTTTGACCAGTCTGCCCTCGCCCTTTCCGAGCAGAATTTTTTCAGATGGGAAAAGCTCGATAAATTTCGCGTCGGGGAACGGCGACAGGTCGGTCGGGGTATTTCCGAGATAGCTTATTATGAAGCGCCGTATTCCTATGTCGTAAAGCGGCTTTATCGGAGTGTTGTCGGAAATTCCTCCGTCACGGTACACCTCTCCGTTTATTTCCTTTGCCGGGAATACCGCAGGAATTGCAGTCGAGGCGGTGAGATATTCCGTTATCTGCTCCGGCGTGAGTGCGCTCATGTCAAAGTACTCGGATCTGCCCGTGCCGCTGTTGTGGCAGCAGGCAAAGCAGGGCATTCCGCAGCCTGAAACGCAGCGGTTCACGCCGTTTTCCTCTATCAGCGCTATAAGTCCGTGAGCGGAAAACAGCCCGGATTTTATCGCACGGTCGGGGTCGGGGAGGGTTATCGTTCTGTTTTCCGAGCCGAGAAAGCTGAACACGCCGTACAGCACTCGCCCGGCGGTTTCGGCAGGGTCTGTGATGTCCTGCGTGTGGAGGGAAGTCCAGATATTTTCCGCAAGCTCTATGTCGCCGCAGGCGAACAGAGCAGCGTTCAGCGCACCGACAGACGCTCCCGAAACTGCGGTAATGTATTTTGCCGTTCCGATCCGGCGAAGCGCCTTCCACACGCCTATCTGATATGCGCCCCTGCCGCCTCCGCCGCATAACACCAGCCCGATTTCAGGCTTCATCTTCATCGTGCCACCTCCGCAGAGTAATTTCCGTTTTATGAATATTATATGCGGCAAAACGTATATTGTGCAGTCTGCCGAAAACCGTATTTTGCCTGCGAAGCAATGTTTTTCGATTTACTTTGTTTTGAATTTCTCCGGCAGGAATACAAAAACTGCCGCTGCCGCTGCCGCAAGTCCCAGCCATACAAACCTTATAGGTTCTGCTGTGAAATAAGACGCTGCGGCATTAAAGCGGACAGTATCCCAGAACAGCACTGCGCCGACAATTACCGCAAATATCGCAGAAACAAGCACCGCACCTGCGGCGCAGTCCTTGCTGCGGCGGATTTTTTCGTCATGCTCGGGCGAAACCTTGTCGCAGAGCCTTTCAACGGAGGTGTTGACCAACTCCGCCGATATAACTGCGGCAAACGTCAGCAGAAGTACCCCCCATTCTGCACGGGAAAGCTCATAGAACCGCAGCGCAAACCATGTCACAAAGCATACGGCGCAGATATGCACCCGAAAATTACGCTCCGTGAAGCCGTGGATAATTCCTGCGGCGGCATACGCAAAGCTTTTCAGAAGCTTTTTCATACGTCACGGGTTATGCCCAGCCTGTCAAGAACCTTTTCCTGCTTGCCGAACATTATTTTTTCTTCTTCCTCGCTGTTCACATGGTCGTAGCCCAGAAGATGGAACAGCGAATGCGTTATCAGGAACGCCACCTCGCGGCGGTAGGAATGTCCGTATTCCTGCGCCTGCTGTGCGGCTTTTTCAAGCGAAATAACGATGTCGCCCAGCATTATTGCGTCGTTGTCGGGGTCTACCTCGTAGCCGCTGTCGTCGCCCAGAGGAAATGACAGCACATCTGTTTCCCGGTCAATATTGCGGTGTTCTTTGTTAAGCTCCCGTATTCCTTCGTTGTCCACAAGGGTGACGGACACCTCGGCGTCATCGTCAATCCCTTCCTCCTCTAGGGCGGCGGCGGTGCATTGCTCTATCAGCCTTTCGATATCATGCGGCGGATCGAGCTTGTCCTGTTCATTGCTGAGAAAAGTGATTATTTTCATGTGTTTCTCCTGTTGCTGCGGTACGGCTTTTTATCCTGCTCCTGCTTGATTGTCCCGTTGTAATTGTCATAGGCGCGGACGATATCCTGCACAAGCCTGTGGCGCACAACGTCCTTTTCGGTGAAGCGGTTTTGGGCGATATCTTCGATGTTTTTCAGAACCTTAAGCGCCTCGATAAGTCCCGATCTTGAGGTTTCGGGCAGGTCTATCTGGGTTATGTCGCCGGTTATTACCATTTTGCTGTTGAAGCCAAGACGGGTCAGGAACATTTTCATCTGTTCCCTTGTGGTATTCTGCGCTTCGTCAAGTATGATGAAGCTGTCGTCAAGGGTGCGTCCTCTCATATATGCAAGCGGTGCGACCTCGATTACTCCGCGCTCCTGAAGCTTTGCGAAAGCCTCCTGTCCGAACATCTCGAACAATGCGTCGTACAGCGGGCGGAGATAAGGGTCTACCTTATTTTGGAGGTCGCCCGGCAGAAATCCCAGCTTTTCTCCTGCCTCGACTGCCGGTCTGGTGAGAATTATTCTCTGTACCTCATGCGCCTTGAATGCGCTGACTGCGAGTGCAACCGCAAGGTAGGTCTTGCCCGTTCCGGCAGGGCCTACGCCAAAGGTAATGGTGTTTTTGCGTATCATTTCGCAGTACTTTTTCTGACCGAGCGTTTTCGGGCGTATCGGCTTGCCGGAATAGCTTACGCATACGCAGTCCGAGGATATGGTGTCAACGCCCGCTTCTGCGCCGTCGTTTACCAAGGATATGACGTAGCGCACGTTTTGTTCGGTTATCGGGTCGCCCTTACGGAACATTTTCGACAGCGCCTCCAGACATCTTACGGCGGAAGCCACGGCATTGTCGTCCGTGCCTGTGATTTTCACATCGCTTCCACGGCTGAATATCGTTACGCCGAATGCTTTCTGAATAGTATTTACGTTGCAGTCAAGGTCGCCGAACAATGCATGGGTCTGTTCGATACTGTCCATTGTGAGTGATGCTTCTGACATAATTAGCCTTTCTTTATTTATCGCTTGTTTGTCGCTTGAATTTACTTTATGATACTGCACTGCACGATAACGGGTGGTAAACTGCGTTCAATATCATACACCGGTTATCAATCGGCAGTTTTTTATATTTAACAGCCATTGCGTATCTCCCGCAGCTTATAATTCAACAAGGTATATTATATCATGACCGCAAGGGCATGATATAATTGTCCGATATGCACGGAGCAAATCTTT
>CAYRLM010000219.1:0-3644 GCA_964425035.1 uncultured Ruminococcus sp. | reverse complement strand
AAAGCTTGTCCGGGTCGCTTCTCTGCCCGGTGAATATCACTCGCTCGGAAACTCCCCCCGCAACAGCCATTGCACGGATAAGTTCCTTGTCGCCGCCGTCGCCTGCCATAACCAGCACGGCATTTTTGTTCTGTTTGAGCACTTCACGCAGAATATCAACCAGAAAGCCCTGATTTTTCTGCGGACAAAATCTGCCGATATGACCCAGAACCAGCGTTTTCTCCGGGATTTTCAGCTCCCTGCGGATTTCTCGGCGCTTTTTTTCACTGAAGCCGAATTTCTCCGTGTCAATTGCGTTGGGCATGAGCCGCACACGCTTTGTGCCGCGGAGTTTGTCGGCGGCGATTTCCGGCTCGTCCAAGGATACAACGGCACGGCTGCCGTACATCCAGTGTGCGGCATATTCCGAGCATGCGAAAAAGTCCGTGGCGTGTTTTTGTGCAAGCGGCTTGAGCAGCTGCTTTGCGATATTGCGCAGCCATTCCCGCGCACCGCCCGAGGTGCTGTGATTGTGGAGTATCCTCACGGGAACTCCCGCCTGTTTCCCTGCAAGAAGCGGCAGATAAGACAGTGTGCTGAGGTGGACGTGCATTATTTTGCAGCCATTTTCGGCAAGCAGCCGCCGCAGGGTGCGCAGGTATTTTATCGGGTGGCGGAAAGTCGGCAGCACGAACAGTCTGCCGCCTAAGGCTTTTATTTCCTCCACCGGGACGTACTTCGAGCCTTTGAACAGATAGAAATCAAACTGCACCTGTTCCCGGTCTGCTGCCCGGTAGTAATTCATGACCACCTGCTCGGCGCCGCCGCCGTTCATTTTGCCGAGGATTTGGGCTACTCGTATCATAATCTCTCCTAAAACCCCGCCGCAGCGGTAATAAAAGTTTTCGGTTCAGCCTTTTTCAAAAGGCTGGTCGGGTGTGGGGTGAAACCCCACCACTCGCTGCGAAACACCGCTAAACGCCAATGCATAAAATCAACAATAAGTATTTTGTATCACAGTAGCGCATTTTTCCGTTTTCACGAAGTGAAATCGCCGCCCCATACGGCGGCGAAGGAAAAATGCGAGCGTTGGCGGCGGTAGCGGCGCAGCTGCGACTTCAAGCCGCCAATGCAGCTAAAGGGGTGTGGGGGAAAACAAGAGTTTTCCCCCGATTTGCGGACTAGTGTCCGCAAATAATATTGTTTTAGAGTTCACAAAAAGCAGATTATAGTGTTTTACTTTCCAAGTTCATAAGCCCGTTTGGTGCAAGCCTCGCAAGCCCTCTTTACATCTCCCGTGAGGTCGCCCTCGTAAAGCTTGTCAAGCCCTGCCAGAGTTGTTCCTCCCGGAGAGGAAACCTGCTTTATAAGCTCGTCAACCGTCATACCTGACTCTGTGAGCATCTTCGCAGAACCGATAAGGCTCTGTGCGAACAGCCGCAGCGCAGCGCCCTTGTCAATTCCCACGGAATCGGCGTAATCCACAAATCCCTTCGCATAGAGATAAATAAACGCGGGAGAGCTGCCGTTTACGGCGATTATTTCCTTCATCTTGTCGGTAGGTATAACCTCTGTAATACCGCAGCTTCCGATTATCTTCCGTGCGAATGAGAATTCCTCGTCCGTCACTGTGCTGTCGCAGGACATTGCCGATGCGCCGCAGCCCAGCATCATAGGCGTGTTCGGCATTACGAGAACCACCTTTGCCTCGGGAATTGTGCGCTGTCTTATGAACTCTGCGGATATTCCGGCGCAGATAGAGATGAACACGGTCTGCGGCTTCACGCTGTCCTTTATTTCATCGAGAACCCCGCTCAGGTGCTGCGGCTTTACCGCAAGGAGAATATAGTCGCACTTGTCTGCGATCTCCCTTGCGCTCCCTGCGGCGGTAGCTCCCACCAGCGTGAGATCCGCAAGCTTTGTCTTGTCTGCGTCATAGGCGAAAACCGCGGTGTTGCCGAGCTTGCCCTCAATGCCCTTGAGTATTGCGCCGCCCATATTGCCGACGCCGATAAATCCCAGTTTTTTCATGTCAATTGTGCCTTTCTTTCTGCCCCGAATGCCGGATCTTTCGGTCGTAAAGCTGCTTGACGGGAAGCAGAACGGCAATCATCATATATGAGCCAAGGCAGAACGTTATGATATTTGTGGCAACTCTCGCAGTAACCAGCGCACCGAAGCTTTCCCCGGCAATATAGCCCACGCTGTACAGCGCCAAAGTGTTCAGCGTAAGGTTGCATATGCCGCACACAAGAAGCCTTGCCGCAACTATTCTTATAACGGTAGCGGCTGTTTTTTCGCTTCTGAGATTATACAGCACCGTGCCGTAGATAAGTCCCTCCAGCCCGGAGATAAGCACCAGAGCCGGAATGAACGTTCCCACGGGGTTTACGAGGTAGCCGATTATGTCGGTCAGAAGTCCGGCGAAAAGTCCCGGAACGGGGCCGAACAGTATTCCCACCATAGAAAGCGGCAGGAAGGTAAAGTTTATTTTCAGGAAATCGCCTATTCTTATCGAGCCGAACCCGTCCAGCACCACCGCAGCCGCAAGCAGCAGCCCTACCGTGACAATGCAGCGGACGCTTTTGAGTTCCTTGGCGGATCTCCCGAACAGACCAAATAAATTATGAAAAAAAGCCATGACTTTATCCTCCGTAGCTTCGCTATATACAAACAGAATAAAGCCTCATGGCTTTCTATTCAATTTATGTACAGCGAGATGCGAGAAACGAACCGCAGGCGTCAGCCTTTCGTCCACACGTCAACTCTCCGTCCGTGTGGCACTTAACGCACGTTTCTCTACTCTGTGTTGTAGTTTTTGCTTTAATATAACATGATAACATGTCAATAAGTCATTTTCCGCAGGAAAACGACCGCATACCGATGAAAATCCCGCAGAGGGTTTTCGTCGATTTTAGAAGCTTATATCGTTTGCGATCTTGTAAAGCTTCTCGTCGAAAGGCTTCTTCATGCTGAGAGCCTCCTGAATGTCAACATCGTATATCTTGCCGTCCTTCATGCCGACAACACGGTTTCCGATGCCCTTTTCCAGAAGCTCTACCGCATAGTAGCCCATTTCGCTTGCGACAACTCTGTCACGAACCGTGGGGCTGCCGCCTCTCTGTACATGACCGAGGATAGTCGCCCTTGACTCTATGCCTGTTGCGTCGTTTATCTTCTTGGCGATTTCTTCGGTATGACCCACGCCCTCGGCAACGATGACAATGAACTGCTCCTTGCCTGTTTCGCGGCCCTGCTTTATCTTTTCGATTACATCGTCAATGCTGTAAGGCATTTCGGGAACAAGGACAGCGGTGGCGCCGCATGCAATGCCGGTATTGAGGGCGATGTGACCTGCGTTTCTGCCCATTACCTCAACGACAGCGCAGCGCTCATGCGAGTGCGAGGTGTCGCGAAGCTTGTCCACAAGCTCCGTAACGGTGTTCATTGCGGTGTCGTAACCGATTGTGTATTCGGAACACTGGATATCGTTGTCAATGGTTCCGGGCAGACCAACGCAGGGAATGCCTGCCTTTGAAAGGTCAGCTGCTCCCCTGAACGAGCCGTCGCCGCCGATAACAACGATGCCGGCGAAGTTGTCCTTTACGCAGATATCTCTTGCCTTAAGGACATATTCCCACTCTCTGAACTCCTTGCAGCGTGCG
>CAYRLM010000218.1:0-3664 GCA_964425035.1 uncultured Ruminococcus sp. | reverse complement strand
CTCTTTTGTTTTGAACCTGTACTTTACGTCCGCAGCGTCGTTTGCGCCGAGATCACGGTATCTTGTAATGTACAGATTTTTTTCCTTCAGCCTTTGCTGAAGCTCCTGATAATCCTCTGCCATCTCCTGTCCGCGGACGGTTTTGCCGTTGACATCGGTGGCCTGATACGAGAATTTTTTCACCGGATAACCTCCAATCCCCCTGCTGCCGGACTTCCGGCGGCACGTATTCATGGACTCGGGGCGCACTTCGCCCTATAATCCATTATAGTAAATAAATTATATCATATTTTTGCGCTTATTTCAAGCATCCAATGTCGTAAAAATCGCAATTTCGCCCCAAAACAGCGGATTTGTCGTGTAGAATTTCAATTCAGCTTTATGTGCATTTTAACCAAAACGGGCTATTTTGATAATTATTTTTAACACTTTTGACAACATAAAGTGAAAAAACAGTATGTTAATACCTGCGGTGTTTTTTTATCCCACACCGGCTGCCCGCCGTAAAAGTCAGAAGAATCTCATACTATTATAAAATATATGCCCGATACCCCTGCGGCAGACCGGGGTATACTCCGCAAAGAACGCAAAAAACCGCAAAAAATCCCGTCCAAGCCCTTGACAAAGGAGTTCTTTTCTGATATAATGATTAAGTTAAGGCTGAAAAAGTCCTAACCCCTTTCTCGTGCATTCCGCACGGGATATATATCCATAAGGAGGTGCTATATAAATGGCAAAGTTATCTGAGAAGTATGAGGCAATGATCGTTTTCTCCCTCAAAAAGACCGAGGACGAGATCAAGGCGCTGACCGAAAAGTTCGCTGACCTCATCAAGGCAAACGGCACACTCACCAACATTGACGAGTGGGGCAAGAGAAAGCTCGCTTACGAGATCAACTACGAGGGCGAAGGCTACTATGTACTCTACAACTTCGAGTCCAAGCCGGATTTCCCCATGGAGCTTGAGCGTATCATCAACATCACCGACGGCGTTCTGCGTTCCATCGTTGTGCTTGCACAGGGTCAGCAGTAATTGACTGCCCGGTCGGTCATCGCTATCAGGAGGTGTTACCATGGCTTATAACCGCATAGTATTAATGGGTCGTATCGTAAACGACATAGAACTCAGAACCACTCCCACCGGGGTCAATGTTGCGTCCTTCCGCATGGCTGTTGACGCAAATTACCAGGCAAAGGGCGAGGAGCGCAAGTCTTATTTCTTCAATATCGTGGCGTGGCGTTCCACGGGAGAGTTTATTCACAGATACTTCGCAAAGGGTCGCATGATCCTTATCGAGGGTGAACTTACGAACCGCAATTATACCGACAAAAACGGCAACTCCAGCACATGGTACGAGATAGTGGCTGACAAGGCATTCTTTACCGGAGAACCCAAGCAGGGCGGCTCTTACAACGATTATGCCGCTTCTGCACCGTCGTCGCCCGCACCGCAGCAGGCACCGGCACCGTCCGCACCTGCACCGGCGGCTGATTTCAGCACCGCTTCAACGGACGACGATTACCCATTCTAAAATTCGTTTGACTTGAACAACAAAGGAGGTTCAGTATTATCATGGCTGAAAAGTTTGACAGATCGTCACACGCAGTAAAGCGCCCCAGAAAAAAGGTTTGCCAGTTCTGCGTGGATCGTTCCGAATTTATCGATTACAAGGACGTTGCAAAGCTCAAGAAGTATATGACCGAGCGTGCAAAGATTCTTCCCAGAAGAGTGACCGGCTGCTGCGCTTATCATCAGAGAGAGCTTACGACAGCTATCAAGAGATCCAGACAGATCGCTCTTATTCCTTACACCGCCGAATAATCCGGCGCAATTTCGATTTCCGCTTTTTTCAGTAACACAAATTCTCCCTCGGAATAAATTCCGGGGGAGTTTTGTTTGTTCGGTTTTCGATAACGCCCGAAATCCGAACGGCAGATTTTACCGCTTTATTCCCCTATAAGGAATAAATTTACATCTGCCCGAACAAAAAAATCAAGCGTAGGTGCTGAGCAGAGTGCCGAGATTGTAGGTATAGCTCGTCGAAGCCGTGCCGGAATAGGAGAACAAGCCGCCGGAACTGCCCTGCAAGCTGCTGATCTGATCCGCCTTCTGGTTGATTTTTGACGCATAGCCGCCCCTGCCGAAGGTGGATTTAAGCTCATATGACTTGACATCGGACAGCTTATCCTTGTCAAAGGTGAGCTTGTTGTCGCTGCCTACGGTAATGCCGACACGCTTGAGCGCACTGGTGTACACCTTGGTGGTATTTACCATCACAACGCCCTTTTGCAGCACCGACTGGTTGTCAGACTCGCCGAGAGCGCCTACCATATCGTTGTAATCGTCCACGAAACTCTGGATCTTCTTCGCCGCCTCGTCGGTATCGACGGTGCCGTCGAAATCAAGCGAATTGCCGAAGCTTACCAGTGCCTCCGACGACGATTCCAGCGCGTTTGCCGCCGACTTAACGGTGACAGTCTTGTCAGCGCTTTCGGTATCCTCATCGCTGGGGAATATCGAGTTGTAAAGCTTCGTGTATTGCGCCTTGAAGTAGTCGCTCTTGTTCTTCAGGATACTTTCCAGTGCGTCGCTTGTCGAAGTAGAGCTGCTTGATGAAGTACTCTTGCTTGTCGATAAAAGATTGCTGGAGAACAAACCCGAAGAGCTTACGCCGGTTTTAGCGGCAGCCTGAGACATGTTCAACTGGATTCTGGCCATGTTTCCAACTGTTGACATAAAAACACCCCCTTGTTAAAATGATTATATTAATCAACCCGGGGTTGCCCCCGGATCAATTGCCCATAAATTATGATACTTTTCTTACGATTGCGATAGGCGTCTGCTGAGAACACTGGTCGAGAGGATTGTCCTTGAACGCCTGTATCGGGAACTCGTCGGGCATATCCTTTCTCGGCTTGCCGAGGACGTTTGCGCCGATATCGTTTGCGTCGATTATCACCACGTCAACGCCGAGGTGCTTTGTCAGCCTTGCCGCAACCTCGTCGGGCTTATCGGGCGCCATTTTCGCATAGTGATTGTACGGCGGCAGCGTGTACTCGCACGGGCCGTCGATTGCACGAGCCTTCATTCCGCAGATGTTGTAGAACACGCCCCGCTTGCCGAACAGCTTGCCTATCGCCGCGCAGAAAGCCGCCCACAGCACCTTGACCCTGCCGACCTCACGGATACAAAGCTCCATTGTTTCCGGCATTCCCAGCCCTATGCCGTAGTTTGTCTTGACAACAAAATGCGACAGCAGCTTCGCCAGCCGTGAAACCTTTATTTCTTCTATCGGGAACGCACGTCCCTGAGATATCGCAACGATTTTTTCCGACATGATAATCGTGTCGCCCGGCTGAATATACTCCCTGACGTACTTGTCCAGCACGTCCTCCAGCACGTCGTCCTTCGTGATGACGTGGGTCTTTACCGGATATCTTGCGTACCTGCCGTAATCGGTGTCTATCTCCAGATTTTTGCCCTCGTTGGGCTGAAATGGCATTTCCATTATATTTCCCCTTGCTCCCCGCTATACGGTCGGTAATTATTCTGCGCCGTATGCCTTTCTGTATTCTTTCATCTTTGCGACATACTCCTTACCGGGGATTATCTCCTTTTCAAGAGCGTCGATGATGTCGTTGATATTCACAATTGAGTAAACCT
>CAYRLM010000217.1:0-3742 GCA_964425035.1 uncultured Ruminococcus sp. | reverse complement strand
TCAACGACTCAATGGAGATAGGCGAAACCTATACCGCCACCGTTTCAAAGGACTCCAGCACGGTAAAGGACACAATCAAGCAGTTTGTTGAGGACTACAACCAACTGATTGACGATGTTTACGACTATATCGGAACATCTCCCGCTACGGACAGCAACGGCGACAAGTATGAGCCGCTGACAGACGAAGAACGCGAAGAGATGGACGATGACGAGATCGAAAAGTGGGAGGAGAAAGCAAAGCAGGGCGTGCTTTACAACGACTCCACCGTCAGCAACATAATGAGCCAGCTGCGCAACGTTCTGTACAACAGCGTTACCCTTGACGACGGAACAAAGTTCGGTATATACAACATGGGTATCAAAACGTCCTCTGACTGGTCTGAGCACGGCAAGCTGGAGATAGACGAGGACGCCCTCGACGAAGCGTTTGAGAACAATCAGGACGCTATCGTAAAGCTGTTCACCGATTCCGATACAGGCGTTATGTCAAAGATGAACAAGGTTCTGGACAACGCCGTAAAGAGTTCCGGTACGACCTCAAACAGAGGTACTCTGGTACGCAAGGCAGGTAAAGCGAACAGCTCCGTTACCACCGACAGCACCATCTATAAGGAGATGCAGCGGATACAGGAACGTATCGAGGAACTCCAGACCAAGTACGATGATAAGGAAGAGTATTGGTGGTCGGTATTCACCAACATGGAGTCTGCGCTGTCAGACCTTAACAGCCAGAGCAGCTACCTCTCGTCTTATCTCGGAACCTCAACCACTTAAGATACTTCGGCGGAGAGCCGCTGCATGAGGCTTTCCGCCGTTGCTTAATCATATAGAAATCAGAGGGCAAGGAAATGTCAAATCCCTATTCAGCATACAAGAAACAGTCCGTTTCGACAATGACCCCGGTTGAGGTAGTCATCAAGCTTTACAGCGAAACCGAGCGGCAGCTTGCCATCGGCGTGAACGCCGTCAGGGGCAGGGAGATTAAAAAGGCTCACAACGCCTTTGTGAAGGCGCAGGAGCTGCTGGGAGCGCTCCGGGGTTCGCTGGACATGGACGTCCCGGTGTCAAAAAATCTCGACCAGCTGTACGACTTCTTCCAGAGAACGGCGGAAAAGGCGAACATAAAAAAGGACGAGGAAACCGCGGCAGAGGTCGAAAAGATTATTCCGATGGTGGGAGAGCTGAGGGACGCTTTCACGCAGATCAGCCAGATGACCAAGGAAGAAATCGAGGCGCAGGAGAAGGCTCACAAGAAATGAGAGCAGGAGGTGTTATTTATGGGTGAGTTACGGGGCTGCGACGGCGTTATCACGCTGCTTAAGCAGATCTACGAAGTTTTGCAGGAATATGAAAAGCAGACCGACACCATGAGTAACGCCGATCTTGCAACGCTGCAACAGGCGCTTCTTGCCAGAAACGAGCTTATACAAAAGCTTGAGGCGCTCAAGCAGCAGACCGAGGGCGTGGTGGAGCTTGAACTGAACGAGGAGCGGCAGCTGCTCAACAACCTTGTACATGGGAGCTATGTCAATGTGATTCTGGACGAGAAGCATAAGGAGATACAGCTTATCCAGAGGAATATTACGGTGATAAAGCAGCGGATAGTGGACAAGGACAGGGTCATCTCCGAGCAGTTCAGAAGCCAGCACATGGACTCTCGCCGAGAACTGGAGCAGCTAAAGCAGACCCGTCAGAAGATCGGCTATTACAATAGCGCAGTGGTCGGCAGGGCTACCGGTCAGTCGCTTAACAAAAATCTTTAAGGCAGCACCGCACATTTATCGGCTATTGCCTAAAGGCAAAAACGGATTGCGACAACCTGATTCGCAGGCAAAACAAAAAGATATTCGACATGCTTTGGGCTGCTCAGGCAGCCCATTTTTGCAGGTCTTTCGGATTTGCCTTATTTTCCCACACAAAACCCGCAAACGACACCGGTCACAAATTTCGATTAACAGCATTGTGCAATATAGCCAAAATATCAAAAATCACCTTTTTGTAATTCACTACCCTTGCAAAAAGCCATGAAATATTGTATAATTACAATAGAGTTTTTATGCGGGAGAGGTGATCGGGTATGGACGTGTATATGGCACGGCAGCCCATTTTTGATACGGAAAACCATGTGTACGGCTATGAGCTGCTTTACCGCAGCAACGGAAAGCAGAACGAATACACGGGGCTGGACGGGGACGCTTCTACCGCAGACGTTGTGACAAACGCTTTCTTCGGGCTGAATATTTCCGACATAATCGGAAATAACAAGGCTTTCATAAATTTCACTGCCAATCTGCTCAAGCGGGGAGTTCCAAAGATGATTTCCCCGGAGCTTGTCGTGGTCGAGGTGCTTGAAAACCTCATGATGGACGAGGAGCTTCTCGGCGCCTGTCAGGATCTCAAGGAGCGAGGCTATACCCTCGCACTGGACGATTTTGAATACGACAACAGCTACAGCCAGCTTTTTGAACTGGGGGATATCGTCAAGATAGACTTCCGCACGCCGCAGAAGTCCATAGAGGAAACGGCGTATGTCTGCCGCTACTGCAACAAGCTTATGCTTGCCGAGAAGATAGAAAGCCAAGAGGAGTTCGAGTGGGCGAAGAAGCTGGGCTGCAGCTTCATGCAGGGCTATTATTTCGCAAAGCCCACTATCATGTCCAAGAACAGCATAACTCCGCTGCCCGTGAATTTCATGAAGGTAATGCAGTTGGTTTCCCAACCCGAGCCGGAATTCAGCGACATTGTGGAAGTAATATCCTGCGACACCGCAATGTGCCAGAGGCTGCTGCGGCTGATAAACTCCGTATATTTCGGCGTGAGAAACCGCATAAGCTCGATAAGCCAAGCACTTGTCATTCTGGGGCTGGATTATCTGCGAGAGTGGATATATCTTATGGGTATGCAGAGGATTACCCACAGCGACAATGTGGAGCTTATGCGCATATCCTGCCTGCTGGCGAAGTTCTGCAAGCAGGTGGCGCTGATGATTCCCGAAGCGGCGCAGGAGGCGGATTCCTACTACCTGATGGGGCTTTTGTCCATGGTGACTTACAGCGGCGAACGTGCTTTGGCGCAGGCGCTGGAGGAATTTCCGCTCACTCCCGAAATAAAGAACGGTCTTATGGGAAAGGGCGGAATTTACAGCGATGTGTTCGACCTCGCTTACAGCTACGAAAAGGCTGACTGGGCAACGGTTGACGTTTATGTCGAGAAATATCATCTGGACAGTTCGAGAGTTTCGGACGCATTCCTGAAATGTGTGAAAGAGGCGGAGAAGATCCGCATGATGTGACCGCAGACAACGGTTGCGGACAGAGGGATTTATAATGTCATTTTTCCTTGATGAAACAGACGGCTGCCTGTGGGATAAGCTGCGGCAGACGGATAAGAAAATCGTGCTTTACGGCATGGGCGACGGTGCCGAAAAGATAAAGTCGGTGCTGGACGGCATAGGCGTACCCGTTGCGGATATAATGGCGAGCGACGAGTTCGTGCGGGGTCACAGCTTTCTGGGATATCGTGTGAAGAAGCTGTCGGAGATAGAGCAGCTTTACGGCGATGATTTCCTGATACTCGTGTGCTTCGGCAGCCAGCTGCCCGATGTCATGGAGCATATTTACGGCATTGCGGATAAGCACGAGCTGTATGCGCCGAATGTGCCGGTGGTGGGCGACGGGCTGTTCACGCTTGATTACGCAACGGAACACCGCGAGGAGCTACTGAAGGTATACGACATGCTT
>CAYRLM010000216.1:0-3780 GCA_964425035.1 uncultured Ruminococcus sp. | reverse complement strand
AAAAGGCTGGATCGAAAACTTTTATTCCGCTGCGGCGGGGTTTTTCGACAAGCTGCTGCGGCAGGAGCAAACGCTCCTGCCGCTTTTTTACGTTAATTGAATTTCAGCGTCGTAATTGTCAGGCTGTCCTCCGGCTGAGGCGAAAGCCCGTTGTCGGAATACAGCTCATACGAGCCGCCCGGATACCCCAGAGGCTTCAGCGAGCCAAAGTCGATATGTTCGGTGTTGTCTGCAGTTTTCCCGAACGGAACAGACTTTCCCGAACGGATAAAGAACACCAGTTCGCAAAGCTCTGCGCCGACGTAATGATGTCCCTTGGGGAGAATTTCCGTTTCGTAATTGTCACAGGAGCTCATTCTGACAAGCATCATTTCCTCGGGGAGGTAAACGTACCGCCCTCTTGCGTTCTGCCTGTAAATCGGCGCAATCATCAGCTCGTTTCCGAGCAGCAGCTGATCTTCAACCTGCGCCGCCATGCTGTCGTCGGGGAAATCAAACGCCAGCGGGCGGAACATCATTTCATCGTTCAGCACCGCTTTCAGATACTCGCTGTAAAGGTAGGGGATAAGGCTGTAACGTATCCTTACCATCTCGCCCGCCGCCTTAACGTTGTCAAAGCGGTAAAGCTCCTGAAAACGAGTTCCGTCTGCGGAATGGTTGCGGAAAAGCGGAGTGAACAGCGAGTATTGCAGCCAGCGCAGCATTAAATCCTCGGTAGTATCGCAGCCGAAGCCGCCCGTGTCCGAGCCGATAAACAGAAATCCCGCCATGTTGAGCGCAGGAAGCTGCTGCATTGACTGGATTATGTGCGACCACCACGATTTGTTGTCGCCCTGCCAGATACCGCCGTATCGGTGCGCCCCGATACAGGAGGAACGGGAGAAGAACAGCGTGCGCTGCTGCGGTCGGATTTTCCGGAGCGCCTCGAATGCGGAACGGGTCATGTTCATGCCGTATAGGTTGTGAACGTCGCTGTGCTTCACCGTTTTGCCGTCTATATTGTGGTAGAATTTGTCGTAATCGCCGATGTTTCCGTTAAGTCCCGCAACCGTTCCGGTGAACGCAAAATATTCGTTAATTCCCATGTTTCCGGAGGCAAGCGTTTCTATTTGGGAAAGAGTATCGGCAAGCCTGTCCTCGGTATAGAAAATCGCAGGCTCGTTCATGTCGTTCCAGAAGCCGTCAATTCCCATATCGGTAAGCACGGAATATTTGTTTCCGAACCACTCTCTCGCAGCGGGTTGTAGGAAGTCGGGGAAATGCACTCTGCCGGGCCATACCGCACCCACAAAATCACCGCCGTCGGCATTCTTGCAGAAGTAATCGTTCTTTACTCCCTGCTCATAAACGTCGTAGCCGTCCTCGATTTTAACGCCTGCGTCAATTATCGGAACAAGGTGTATACCCTCGGTTTTCATATCCCTTGTCAGCTTTTCGAGGTCGGGGAAGCGCTCTTTGTCAACGGTGAAATCCTTATATCGCTCCATATAGTCGATGTCAAGATAAATGCTGTCAAGCGGAATACCTGCCGCCTTGTACCGCCGTGCGGTATCTCGTATATCCTGTTCGTTTCTGTAACCCCAGCGGCTTTGTCCGTAGCCGAACGCCCACAGCGGGGGAATGTAGCTCCTGCCGATTATCCGCCTAAACTGCTTTGCAATGTCCTTTTCGCTTTCGCCCGTGATGATATAGACCGCAAGGTCATTTTTGGCGGCGCGGATTTTCATTACGGTTCTCTCGGTGTAGCCGATGTCAAATTCTATTCTTCCGGCAAAGTCGAAAAACGCTCCGAAGGTTGTTTCTCCGCGTACAATTATGAAATTGTGCGCACCGTAAAGGGAGCGAGTATCCTCGTGGTGATTGGGATTGTCATAGCTCCAGCTGACATACTGCCAGCCTCTTTTGTTTATGCCTCTTATCTGTTCGCCCAGACCGTACACAATGTCGCTCTCGGAAAAGCGATAGACGAATGTGCCGCTGCCGTCCGCTTCAAAAAAAGGAATTTCTCCCTCGGATTTTTCGATATCCGTTACAACAGCGTCGGTCTGAATGGGTTCTCCGTAAACGTATTTTTGTATCACTGCAATTCCTCCTTTTCAAAAAAATGCCGCTGAAAATCTTTCCTTGACACCAAATCCCCCGAAATATATATTCGGGGGATAGCTGCATTTTTAAGTTCCAAAAGCTTCGTGTGACTTTTTCGCAGATTACAGGAAGCTGCCGAAGTCAGTTACAAGAATCTGTCCCGTAATTGCCCTTGACTCGTCGCTTGCAAGGAAAAGGAGAATGTTTGCGACGTCCTCGGGCATACAGGGCTGTGTTTTCATGTTGGAATGCATAGCCATCGAGCCGATCATATCCTGATCAAGCTCGGCGGACTTCATGCCGGCAACCATAGGAGTAACGATCGTTCCGGGGCAGACTGCGTTGCAGCGTATTCCCTGAGCCTGAAAACGCAGGGCGGTATGCTTGGTAATGCCGATAATGGCAGCCTTTGAGGAAACGTAAGCCGCACCGCCGCAGCCCTTTTCGCCGGCAACGGAAGCGACATTAACGACGGAAGCCCCTGCTTTCATCAGTCTTGTGGCTGCTCTCATGACGCGCATGGTGCCTTTCTGGTTGGTTTCAACGATTCTGTCCAGATCCTCGTCGCTGAAACGGTCAATGGGCTTCAGACCCTCTTCGAGAATGCCGGCGTTATTTACAAGAATATCAATCCTGCCGAATTTTTCTGTCACGGTGTTCATCAGCTTTTCGGGATCTTCGGGCTTGGAAATATCGGTTGCGACCGCAAGAACCGTTCCTCCTGCGGACTTTATCTCCTCCGCCACTGCTTGGAGAGCGGCCTCGCGCCTTGCGGTGATGACCACCGCAGCTCCCTCTGCGGCAAAAAGCTTGGCTGTTGCCGCACCGACGCCGGAATTTCCTCCGGTAATAACCGCTACCTTGTCTTTCAAACGATTCATAATTCTGTACCTCCATGAATTGTTATGCCGTAATGATTGCTGTATGTACTTGAGAAAAGCTCCGCAGGCGGCCGCATAATGGCAGACCCGGAAGCTTATGTACCGATAACAAAGTGTTTTGTACGCAGGGGATTTTATGCTGTAATGATGCCCTGCGTTTATTATAGCATAAATTAGAGCGTTTTTCAAGTACTGTAGTACTACATTCTTGCGCATTCGTTTGCTACGCTCACTCAGGTGAGTGTGGACAGATAGATGTCAAATTTGTGACAATGAGCTGCCTTGACAACAAGGAACAGAAACTCTATCAATACACCGCAATTGACGAGTTTAACCGCCTGCGCTTTACTTACGGCTATGAGGAACATCGTACATATCCTCAGCGGATTTTCCAGAACGTGCTGTCAAATGGTTTAAGCGGCATGGCATTACCATTGAATGTGTTCAGACCGATAACGACCCAGAGTTTACGACTAGGTTTATTCAGGGCTTAAAGGATAAGCCAACGTTGTTTCAGACTACCGCCGAAAAGCTCGGTATTCGTCACAATTTGATTCGCCCTTACACTCCAAGACACAACGGAAAGGTTGAACGCAGCCACAGTGAAAATCATAGCAAATTCTATTCCTGCGGTGACCTTAACGAGCAGTTAAAAATTTCATCTTTTTCGCTCAAATAACCGTCCTATGCGTCCTCTCGGCTTCCTTTCTCCTCACGAATTTCTTCCTGCCTTTTGTGTACAATATCATTGACAAAGTTACAAAAATCCATAATTCCGCAAGGTTATTCACCGCAAATTTCACAAAAAAACAAT
>CAYRLM010000215.1:0-3838 GCA_964425035.1 uncultured Ruminococcus sp. | reverse complement strand
GTAGCGGTTGATGGCATAAAGCTCTCTCTGGAGCGTGGAAGCCTGCGTGTAGGTCAGCGTATCGCTGCCCTCGGTCGCCTTGACCGTACCGAACTGGCGCTGTACCGTTTCTACTGCGCTCTTGGTCGCCGAGCCGAAGCTGTGCGTATTGCGGTATTCTGTCTTTTCGTTTTCGTCGCCTATCTTGTCAAGCTCTTCCTGCTCCGCCTTTGTGAGGGAGTAGAGGTCGCTTTCCGTGAACAGGTCGTTGCCGCTGTCCTCGTTAAACGAGGTGATGGTTGCGGAGGTGATGACCTTCTTTACAATGCTCTTGCTGGTGCTGTCAAGCTGACCCCAGACCGCTTCTGTTGCCGGCTCCTCGCCGTCCTTCAGGCAGTTTGCATTGTAGTATTCCAGTATCTGCCCTGCGTCGCGGACTATCTCCTCATGCTTTGTGAGATCGTCGCCCTCAAGCTCCTCCGTATTTCCGTATTCGTCCACGAATATCTTCGTCATCGAAACGTAATAGGACTCCTGCATGATCGCTGTGGTGTTCTGCATGTGCTTGATATGGGTCATTGGCTTGTATACAACGTCCAGCACGCCGAACAGCAGCAGAAATGTTATCGCCATAGTGCCGCAGCCGCCCATAGGGCTGTAACCCTGCTTCTGGAGCTTTGCCAGTTCCTGCTGCTGCTTTTCCTGATTGTTCTTGTATTTCTGCTGGATCTCCCTTACCTTAGGGGCAAAAATAGCCGATTTTGCGCTGTTTTTCTGCTGCTTTATCGCCAGAGGAAGCATAGCGAGCTTCACGATAAAGGTGAACACCAGTATCGCAACGCCTATGCTTGCGCCGGTATTCTTGCAGATCACCTCATAGATAGCCCACAGGATATATCCCAGAGGTGTGCCGATAATGCTGTACAGGAACTCTATTTTGTCCACGTCCTTTCGTTGGGGGAAACGCCTTGTACCTGCGTATCCTCAATGGCAGCGCCTGGTGTGAGAGGTGTGTGCGCTGCAGGTTCCTACGACCGGGGCTTGTATTCCCGGCGAAATGAATGGTATATATGAAACACGGCGCAGTGAGCCGCAGTTGTCATGCTTTGCCGTCCAGATAGGATTTCTTTATGTCGCCGAGATAGTCGGTGCTTTCGTCGTCGGGTATACCGAAATCGGGCGGCACCGGCAGCTTCTCCGGGCGGAAACAGAATTTCTGCGGCACAGGATCTATGCCGCCGGCACCGTAGGGATTACAGCGCATAATTCTCCATAACGTCAAATAACCGCCCTTGACCGCACCAAAGCGCCGGATAGCGGTAAGACCGTATTCGGAACAGCTCGGATAATAGCGGCAGCACGGCGGTAGGATCTTTGACAGCGTAAGTCTGTACAGCTTGATGATACCTAAAAACAAATACTTCATGACAGCTTTGACAGAATGTTTTTCATCATCAGGGAGTAGATCTTTGTGGATTTAAGCTCCGGCGTCCTGCTCCTTGCGACAAAAATGAAATCATAACGCTTTTGTGTTTTTTCTTTGAGAACCGGCTCGAAAAGGCGGAAAGCTTCTCGTATAATCCGCCTTGAGCGGTTTCTTTTGACCGCATTTCCTACCTTTTTGCCGGTGACTATGCCAAGCCGGTTGCAGCGTCCCCGTCTTTCCCTGACATAGCAGACAAAGGCGAAGGTCACAATGCTCTCTCCTTTTTTGAAGAGGAAGGTGAAATCACGGTTGTTCTTGATTACAATGTACTTCTTTTTGAACTCGGACATTGCAGTCAGATCAATAGGTCAGCTTTTTTCTGCCCTTTGCACGGCGGCGAGCGAGAACCTTACGGCCGTTCTTGGTAGCCATTCTCTTCATGAAGCCGTGCTCGTGCTTTCTCTGAAGCTTCTTGGGCTGATAAGTCCTTTTCATTCGGTAGACCCCCTTTTGAATTCCGGTAAACTCGCTGTGCGTTTTTCGAAGATAGATATAGCTTCTCCGCACACAGCTGTCAACAATAATTAATTATACCCTATTATAAAGGCGTTGTCAAGGGTTTTTTGAAATTTTCCGTATTTTTTCACGCGTTTAATTACCCGTTGTATAATTCGCAAAGAAATTAACTAAATTACAGCTTGCTTTTGAACGAATTATTTGTTATACTATTATCAATACCGAAGCTAAAAATGCTTCGACGGTCTTAGAGGAGTGAGCCTGTGCGTCTTTTGAAGTCAACAACTATCCGCAGCGGACAGCCCGAACTGCTTACAAGGCTTTTCCGTCAGGAAAAAAATGCTCCCGGCAATATACCTGTACCGCAGAACCGCACGGTGCTTTCCGGCGGCAGGCATCTGCGGCATGAGCTGAAATACATAATCAACGAGGGAACATATTTGTACCTGAAAAGCCGTCTGCTTCCGCTGATGTCGTCAGACAGGCACGGCGGCGACGGGGGCTATCGAGTTACCAGTCTGTACTTTGACGATGTTTACAACTCCGGATATTGGCAGAAACTTAACGGCGCAGAGGTGCGAAGAAAGTTCCGAATACGGTCATATAACCTCGACCCGTCATTTATCAGTCTGGAAGCAAAGCACAAGGACGAAAGCTATGTGTCCAAGCTGTCAAGTCGGCTGAACAGCGAGCAGTATCGCGAGCTTCTGAACGGGGACTGCTCCTTTATGCGGGATAACGACGGAGAAGAGAATGTGTTCGGAGAATTTTACCGAACCGACAGGGTAATGCGGCTTCGCCCGAGGGTCATAGTCGATTATCAGCGGGAAGCGCTGGTATGCCCGTTCGGGAATGTTCGAATAACCTTTGACAGAAAATTGTCCGCCTGCTTCAATACGATGGATATGTTCTCGCCCGACGCACGGTATACACGAATTTATGACAAAGAAATTATACTTGAGGTTAAGTTTGATAATTATATTCCCGATAGTATACAAGCCGCACTGCAATGCATAAACGCACCAATGCAGCCGGTATCAAAATACATCATCTGTACAGACAGAATGCAAGCTACACTTTGGAGGTAAAATCCTATGGTTGAACAGTTACTTGTAAGCGGCTCAAAGCTCGCAGACGCAATCTCGGCGCTTGGCGGCAGCACCGAGGTAACGACGGCGCTTTCGCTGCAGACTATACTTTTCACGCTGCTGACTGCGGCGGTATGCGGCGCAGTGATATATCTCGTGTATCGCTTCTTCAACCGCAGCGTTATTTATAATGAGAACTTCAATATTCTTATTATACTTACCACAGTCGTGACCTCGTTCATCATCATGACGATAAGCTCAAATGTCGTGCTGTCGCTGGGCATGGTGGGTGCGCTGTCGATTGTGCGCTTCCGTGCGGCGGTAAAAGACCCGCTGGATATCGGCTTTCTTTTCTGGGGAATAGCCGCCGGTCTGACCGCCGGTGCGCAGCTTTACTGGGTGGCGCTCATAGGAACGGCTGCCATTGCGGTGCTGTACATACTCATCACCATCTGCCGCAAGGAAAAGAAAAGCTACCTGCTGATACTTCGCTATAACGCCGCTGCCGAAATGAACGTCACCGGAATACTCAACGGCATAAAATACCGCCTGAAAAACAAAACACAGTCCGGCGACCATATAGAGCTTACAATAGAGGTTAAAATAAAGAATAACGACACCGCATATATCAGCCGCTTCAATGCGGTAGAGGGAGTAGAGAGCGTTACGCTTCTTGAATACAGCGGAGAGTATCTCAACTAAACGGCAAAAATTCTGACGCAGCCGCTTTTAATGAATAACGGGAGGGCAATTTTGCCCTCCCGTCAGTTTGTTGATAAAGTCTTTATTCGCAGACTATCGTCTGCGAATCGGGGGAAAACTCTTGTTT
>CAYRLM010000214.1:0-3859 GCA_964425035.1 uncultured Ruminococcus sp. | reverse complement strand
CTAACCTCCCGTTATCTTCACGATAACGGGAGGTTTAATTTATGATTTGCCGTATTATTGCTTCTTATACTTGCTGAGAACAGAGAAGAATTTCTCTATGTCGATAGGCTTGGAAACATGCGCATTCATGCCTGCCGCAAGAGCGTTGCTGACATCTTCTTCATATGCGTTTGCGGTCATGGCAATGATAGGTATTTTCTTGGCGTCCGGGTGAGAGGAGGAGCGTATCGCCCTCGTGGTCTGGTATCCGTCCATGACAGGCATCATTATGTCCATGAGGATAAGCGTGAAGGTCCCCTCAGGCGCAGATGTAAAAACCTCCAGAGCCTCGCCGCCGTTTAACGCCGTTGTCACCTGAACGCCCTCGGACTGAAGCAGCTCCTGAGCTATTTCACGGTTAAGCTCGTTGTCCTCCACAAGCAGCACATGTATTCCCGCAAGATTGACCGCACCGCCGTATTCGCTGTTCTTGTATGCGGAAGTGCGTTCTGCGTCAACGTCAAATTCAAGGTCTACCGTGAACCTGCTGCCCTCGCCCACCTTGCTCTGGACATCGATAGTGCCGTTCATGAGGTCAACGAACTGCTTTGTTATCGCCATTCCCAGACCTGTGCCGACATAGTTGGTGCGGCTGCCGTTATGCTCCTGCGAAAAAGCCTCGAATATCTTCTTGCGGAATTCATCGCTCATGCCTATGCCGTTATCCTCAATGACAAAGCGGAATTTCGCTTTTCCGTCGTCGTATGCAAGCTGCTCCACCCTGAACAAAATTGTGCCGCCGTCGTGCGTGAATTTTACGGAGTTACCGAGAATGTTGATGAGCAGCTGCCGCATATGAAGCTCGTCGCCGAAAACATATTGATGATAGAACGGCCCGAACTCGCAGTTGAACTCTATCTGCCTTGACATTATCTGTCCGCTGATTATCGCCGCACAATTTTCCACCAGCGCCCGTATATCCATAGGCTCGTGGGCGATAACCATTTTTCCGCTCTCTATTCTGTTCATGTCCAGCACGTCGTTTACCAGCATGAGCAGATGGTCGGAGGCTTCGCTTATCTTCTGTATGCAGTCCTTGACCTTGTTCGGCTCGGAGTAATGCTTTGAGGCAATATTGACCATGCCGATAATGCCGTTTATCGGCGTCCTTATATCGTGCGACATATGGGAGAGAAATTCGCTCTTGGCTTTGTTGGCTCTTTCAGCCTGCTTTCTTGCTTCCTCCGTGGCAGCGTTGGCTTTCTTCAAAGCCCTGTAATATGCCAGGAACACCACTATGATAGTCAGCGACACGATAACCATGACCACTGCCGCATTTATATTGAGGTCTGTTCCGAACGCCTCGATAGACTCGCTTATGACCTCGTAGGGTATCATCGTCACCACAAACCAGTCCGTATCCGGGATAGGCATGTAATACAGATATTTCGTTTCGCCGTTCATGGTGTATACCGCAAGTCCCTCTTTGCCGCCGGAGATGTTTTCCTCCAGGTCATCTGCGGAATATCCCTCAGAAAACTCCGCATACTTGCGCATTCCCGAAAAAATATTGCTGCCCGTCAGAATACCGTCCTCATGGCGGCATTTCAGCACCCAGTTTCCGCTGTTGGTGCAGATGGCGGTGTGCATACGGGAGTTCTCGGCTGTCATGGAAAGTATTTCCGACAGATTGTCATTGGCATATCCGGCGATCACCGCAAAAAAGCTCGTGTCGCCGTAGGCTATGGGGTCTATGTTCATGCCTATTACCAGCATATTATCCCCAAGCAGCGTTTCGTCATAGGAGATAAGACGCCCGCCCTCGAGCAGGTCGCTCATGGAGCTTATTTTCGAGGCGATGGGATAAACTCCGTCTGCGCTGTGATAATAGCCGTTATTGTCAACAAAGGCGATGAAAGAAAAGCTGTTGTACTTCTCCATACGGCTGAGGTAGGCTTCCAGCTTCTCGTCAGAGGACAGATCGTCGTCCGACACCAGATCCGCAAGCATTTGCAATCTGGAATACTGCCCGTCAAACCCCGTTTTGAGGTGACCGATCTTCTGGGTGGAAATCTCCTGCAAATATACCTCGCTCATTTTATCGACGGTGTTGTTTGACAGTATTCCGGACGAATATCTCAGCCATATGTAAAAGGTTGCGCCAACTATCGCCGCCGCTATGAACAAAATTATAAAAAGATGATTTTTTCGGACTTTTTCGTGCGTTTTCATTCGGTTCCGTCCTCTACAACAATTCTTCCCTCGCATTTTACTTCAATGACAGAATTTTTATGGTTATCGAAGTATTTTCTGACAGCGTCGGCATAGGTGAAATCCGTCTGCTCTATCAGCCTGACGTTTTCAGCCTTGGGAACGTCGTCGCTGAGCAGATTGAGCATTGTGTAACCGTCGCCGTTGTTTTCGAGGTAGCCGCTCGCTCCCGCCATATAATCGCTTATGGCTATGGTGTAGGTCTTGTCGGCTTCTATCGGCGTGCCGTCGGAGAGCGTGACATAAAGCAGCTCCGCCTCGGTATCCTCTGTCATCGGGCGGTAGGCATAGCGCAACCCGGATACCTGAAGAAACCGTCCGGCGGGCACATCTCCGTCACGCACCGTCATTGATATGCCGTTTTGCAGCATTTCAACAATGACCTCGCCGGTAACCTCGGCGGACAGAATATGGTTGGAATAAGGGCATACCGCTTCCAGATCGTAGCCGTGAACATCGCCCTTGTACAGGCTCGCCCTAATGCTGCCGCCGTTGGCAAAAGCAAGCTGAGTTCCCATCAGCTCCGCCATGGCGTCGGCAACGAGGTTGCCTATTTCGGTTTCACGAAATCTTGTGTTATTGTTCTCGTACAGCAGGTCGTTGGCTAGGGTGCCGACTATCGACATATCGTAATCCGTGTAGTCGGTGCCGTTGACGACATAATCGTCCAGCTTTGCCAGAGCGTCAGACATCTCGGTCGAGCCGTCCATTACCTCAAGCATAACGCTGCCGTAGTTGTACACTATCCTTGAGGGAAGCTGTATTGTGTACACACGTCTTTCCTCCACACATTCGCTGATGGCGTCGGGTATCTCCATGTCGGTGTTCTTGTAGTCCATCAGATAAGAGGTGGTGGCTGAGGTGTCGTTTATCCATGCTCTCTGCCCGTCCTCTGTGGAAAACAGCTCCAGCACTCTTAGGGCGGCGTCCTTTACGTCAGACTTTTCCTCGTCGTCCAGCGCCTTGTTTATCGCAATATATCCGTCGGGAGAGGAGGTCAGCCACGAGCCGTTCCCCTCGCTGCTGAGTATCGGTATCATGGTGTAGGCATATTCGTCGCTTCGGGAATTGAGCTGGTACAGCTTGTTCATATCGCCGTAGCACAGCAGCATTGTACCGTCCAGCATTCTGTCCATGACAGGCATGGCATTGGTGGCGAAAAGGCGGTAGTTATGAGGATTGAAGTACCCCTTATCAACGATTGTCATGAACCAGTCCAGCGAGTTGTCCCAAGCGCCGGAAAATGTTGCTTTTCCGTCCTTGAAATCATTCGTCCACTGTATTCCGTCCATCTGACTGAGAAAATCGGGAATTTGCAGGGACAGGAAGAACTTCCCCATCTGACCGATGTCTGTTTCGGTCAGACCGAACAAAATGCCGTCCTCGCCAATGCCTATGCCCTCTTCGGCAGCCTTGTCCATCAGTGCAATAAGCTCATCGTTCGTCTGAGGAAGCTTGTCCGTCAGCTTTTCGGTAAGCGTACGGTTCAGGATATAGCCGGAATACTGATTGGGCAGCGGCAGGTAATGCGTTTCGCCGTCCAGCATTACCTTTTTCATGATAGTGGACTGATATCTGTCGGCGAAAATCTCTGCGGAAAGATCCAACG
>CAYRLM010000213.1:0-3923 GCA_964425035.1 uncultured Ruminococcus sp. | reverse complement strand
TCTTCTTGTTAGCAATGGTCTTCTTGGGACCCTTGCGGGTTCTTGCGTTGGTCTTGGTTCTCTGACCGCGGCAGGGAAGACCCTTGCGATGACGAGTACCGCGATAGCAGTTGATTTCAACCAGACGCTTGATGTTGAGAGCAACGGTTCTTCTCAGGTCACCCTCTACGATATAGCCGTGGTCGATAACTTCACGGATCTTCGCTTCTTCCTCGTCGGTGAGATCCTTCACGCGGGTGTCGGGATTTACGCCGGCCTTAGCCAGAATATCATTTGCAGACTTTCTGCCGATGCCGTAAACATAGGTCAGGCCTATCTCTACGCGCTTTTCCTTGGGCAGGTCTACACCAGCAATTCTTGCCATACTTTTTCCTCCTCTAAGATAGGATCAGAGCTGTATCAGCCCTGTCTCTGCTTGTGCTTCGGTTCAACACAGATAACCATAACTTTGCCCTTGCGCTTGATAACCTTGCACTTGTCGCACATGGGCTTAACTGAAGGTCTAACTTTCATTGAAATACCCTCCTTTAGGATAGTTTACTCTGTCCGGATCACTTGGCACGCCATGTGATCCTGCCTTTTGTCAGATCGTAAGGCGACATTTCAACGGTCACTTTGTCACCGGGCAGTATGCGAATGAAGTTCATTCTCAGCTTGCCGCTGATGTGTGCCAAAATCTTATGACCGTTTGAAAGCTCCACCTTGAACTGTGCGTTGGGCAGTGCTTCCAGAATAACGCCTTCAACTTCTAATACATCTTCTTTAGACAAGCTATTCACTCTCCTCGGCGATGCTCCGGCTCAGTCCGCGCAGTGCGGTTCTCAGCCTTTTATCCGTCATGCCGTCGGCGGCGATGCGCTGACCGGTGGGACGGATGTGTTTCAGGTTCTTTTTCTTCGGGGCGGCGAGCCTGCGCTCTTTTCCGTCGGCGAGGTAAACATACCTGCCGTCAGCACCCGTGACCAGAAGCAGCTGCCCCTTGTCATGCCCGGCGGTGCTTATTACAATCGTTCCTGCTGTAATATCCATTATCAGTGTTCCGGTCTTGTCAGTATGATCGGCTCTCCGTCAGTTATTGCAACAGTGTTTTCGAAGTGACAGCTGAGGGAACCGTCAGTCGTAACGACTGTCCAGCCGTCCTTGAGGACATTAACCTCCGGGAAATTCGTATTAACCATCGGTTCGATGGCAATAGTCATGCCCTTACAAAGTCTGGGTCCTCTGCCCGGTCTGCCGAAATTCGGCACCTCAGGCTCCTCATGCATTTCACGTCCGATACCGTGACCGATATACTTTCTGCATATCGCATAACCATTCGTTTCAACGTGCGTCTGGATTGCGTTCGAGATGTCGCCGATCCTGTTTCCCGCCACCGCCTGTTCGATGCCCTTATACAGGGCCTCCTCGGTAACTCTCAGCAGTCTGTCCGCTTCATCAGAAACCTTTCCGACGCGGAAGGTCTTGGTATTGTCGCCCATGAAACCGTTGAGCTCGGCAACGATATCACAGGAAATGATATCACCCTCCCTCAGGATAACCTTTTTGGAGGGAATACCGTGGATAAGCTGCTCATTCAGCGAAAAGCAGTTATGCCCCGGAAATCCGCCATAGCCCTTACACGGCGATGAGCCGCCATGAGATACAACGTAATCGTTGACGATCCTGTCCAGTTCCCATGTTGAGATGCCCGGAACGGCGTTCCTGCCTGCGAGTTCGAGCGCCTGTGCGGCGAGCTCCCCGGCTTTGAGCATAGCTTTAAGCTCTGTTGGATTTTTAATTGTTATCATTATTTGTCACGCTTTTCTTGGTGTCAGCCCTTTACGGCAGCCAGCGTCAGTCTTGAGGTCTCTGCGATCTCGTTCTGACCCTCAACGGTGACCAGCTTTCCTCTTGCGGCATAAAAATCCTTCAGGGGAGCGGTCTTTTCGTGGTAGGTCTTAAGGCGGCTGATAACGGTTTCGGGCTTGTCGTCAGCTCTCTGAACGACCTTTGCGCCGCATGCGTCGCAGATACCCTCTACCTTTGTGGGCTTGTATTCGATGTGATAAGAATTTCCGCAGCCCTCGCAAACGCGTCTGCCGGACATTCTTGCCGTGATAGCCTCATCAGGGACGTCGATCTCGATAACCTTATCGATATTCACGCCCATCTTCTCCAGAGCCTCAGCCTGTGCAACGGTTCTGGGGAAGGCGTCGAGAATGAAGCCGTTCTTTGCGTCGTCCTCTGCAATTCTGTCCTTGAGGATACCGATAACAACCTCGTCGGGAACAAGGTCGCCCCTGTCCATGTATGCCTTTGCGGCAAGCCCGGCGTCAGTGCCGTTCTTTACCGCCTCGCGCAGCATGTTGCCCGTGGAGATAGCCGGTATGCTCAGTTCCTTGCAGACAACCTCAGCCTGAGTACCCTTGCCTGCACCGGGAGCGCCTAAAAATATAAGATTCATAGTGATTCTCCTGTTCGCATTGTGCCTATCGGCACCCATACCGCCTCCCCGGAAGTCCGGGGGAGCGAGTGGATAAATTAATCAAGGAAACCGGGGTGATGACGCATCATGATCTGGCTTTCGAGCGTTCTTACCGTTTCAAGAGCAACACCGACAACGATAAGGATCGTCGTACCGCCGATGTGAATGCTGCTGAGCGACGGAACGCACAGCGCCAGAATGATCGGGAATATTGCAACGATACCGAGGAATATAGCGCCGATCAGAGTAATCTTGTTGAGAGAGTTGTAGATGAAATCGGAAGTTGGCTTGCCCGGACGATATCCGGGGATAGCGCCGTTGTTCTTCTTCAGGTTGTTTGCGATCTCAACAGGATTGTACTGGATTGATACATAGAAATAGTTGAATGCGATGATGAGCAGGAAGTAGATAATCGCATAGAGCGGTGTGCTCTGGTTGAATATTCTCAGAAATCCTCCCCAGAAGCCCTCGCTGTTCTCCGTGATCTGGAAGAAGTAGAGGATTGTCTGAGGCAGGCTCATCAGCGACATTGCAAAGATGATAGGCATAACGCCGGACATCGCAACCTTTATCGGTATGTGAGAGGACTGACCGCCGTACATCTTTCTGCCGACAACACGCTTTGCATACTGCACCGGTATTCTTCTCTCTGCGTTGGTCATCAGGATGACGAACCAAATCATAGCGATGAAGATAATGATAGCCAGCAGCACAAAGCCGATGTTGGCAAGGTCATTCGTGCAGATCGTAACGAAATACTGAATTGCACTGGGCAGACCCGAAATGATACCTGCGAACAGGATCATGGATATACCGTTGCCGATACCCTTCTCGTTTATGCGGTCACCGAGCCAGATAATCATCGAAGCGCCCGCAACGAAGCAGGCAACGATAACGATGGCAGCAAGAACAACGGAGAACATATCCGAGGTAGTGTCATACACATCGCCGTACTTGAGTATTGCGACATGATTGTCATTCTCGTCTTTTGTGCCGTTTCTCAGCGTGAAATAGAACGCAACCGCCTGAAGCACTGCGATCGCCAGAGAAGTGATCTTTGTTATGGTGTTCAGCTTCTTGCGCCCCTGCTCGCCCTCTTTCTGGAGCTTTTCCAGAGGAGGGATTGCAACCGTGAGCAGCTGAATGATGATCGACGCATTGATATAAGGCGTGATCGACATTGCAAGAAGCGTACCCTTTCCGAGAGAGCCGCCGGTCATTACATCGAGGTAATTGAGCAGCGAAGCGCCGGACATCATGGTGCTGATGGCGCTGTTGTCAAGGAAGGGAACGAAAATGTTGGAGCCTAAACGGAAAAGGATAATGATGAACAGTGTGTACAAAATCTTTTTACGCAGCTGCGTGTCCATCCACGCATTACGAAAGACCTGAAACATTAGATCACCTCAGCCTTTCCGCCTGCCTTTTCAATTTTTTCCTGAGCGCCTGCGGTGAACTT
>CAYRLM010000212.1:0-3959 GCA_964425035.1 uncultured Ruminococcus sp. | reverse complement strand
AAAAAACGGATTTTAATAGCCTGCTTCGCAGGCTAAATGAAGTTTTTCGACAAACAAACGGCATTGTTAAGCAACAATGCCGTTTGAGTAATGCTATTTGAGTTTGTATTGTTCTACCTGTGAAATCAACATTCGGTCAACCAAGGCGTCCACCAGTATGCCGTTTTCGGTGTATTCCTCGCCGAAAACCTTGCCGTTTTCCCGCAGCTTCGCCGTATAGCCCGCCTTATCATAGGGCAGAAGAAGCTTCATGCGCTTTGCGGTTTCGGGGAGATTTGCGGCTATCGTTTGCAGCAGACGGTCTATGCCCTGTGCGTTTTTGGCGCTTATCCCCACGGTGGAGCTGTTCTCGGGGATATGCCCGGTGACGAGGTCGCACTTGTTCAGCACCGTGACCACGGGTATCTCCGCAGCGCCAAGCTCCGCAAGGGTCTTTAGCGTTACGTCCGCTTTTTCGGCGGCCTGCGGGTCGGAGGCGTCACAGACGTGGATTATGATATCCGCATTTGCAGCCTCCTCCAGAGTGGATTTGAACGCCTCAACCAAATGGTGCGGCAGACGGCGGATAAGCCCCACGGTGTCTATAAGCAGCAGACTGCGCCCGTCGGGAAGCTCTATCGAGCGTGCGGTGGGGTCGAGCGTGGCAAACAGCTTGTCCTCGGCGAGAACCCCTGCTCCCGTGAGCAGGTTCAGCAGGGTGGATTTACCGGCGTTGGTATAGCCGACGATTGCGCCCACCTGAACATTGTCTTTCCTGCGGCGGCTTCGGGTGTAGCCTCGGCGCTCCTCCAGCTCGCGGAGTTCGGCGGAGAGCTTGTCTATGCGTCTGCGGATATGTCGGCGGTCGGTTTCGAGCTGTGTTTCGCCCGGCCCCCGTGTACCGATGCCGCCGCCCAATCTCGAAAGCGAAGCGCCTATGCCGGTTAATCTCGGCAGGCGGTATCTCAGCTGCGCCAGCTCAACCTGAAGCTTGCCCTCTCCCGAAACCGCACGCCCTGCAAAAATATCCAGAATGAGCATGGTGCGGTCGATTACCCGTACGTCGGTTTCGTCCTCGATATTGCGTATCTGCGAAGCCGTAAGCTCGCAGTCGAATATAAGCAGCTCTGCGCCCAGAGAGCCGCAAAGCTCCTTCACCTCCGCAAGCTTGCCCTCGCCGATAACGGTGGCGGCTTCGCAGGCTTCACGCTTCTGGATAACTCTTGCAAGCTCCTGCGCCCCGGCGGTCTGCGCCAGCTCGGACAGCTCGTCCATTGAGCTGTCGGCGTCGTATTCCCCGGTATCCGCACCGACAAGTATTGCTCTTGTGAGATTTTTTTCTTCCATAATTACTCCTTTCGGGTACTCCGGTTGCTCGGAGCAATTTTCCCGACGCCGCAGCGCCGGCAAATACACATATATCGGTATTATATCAACTATTTCCGACAATGTCAAGGGCGGCAGCCCAATAACCCATAATTTCGGAATAACACCGCAATTGCGGTTCAAATAAAAGGACGAAAGTCCGAAAGAAAGGCTGATAGCTTTGAAATTTGAAAGATACGACGTGATAATCGTAGGCACGGGAATTTCCGGCATCTACACCGCACTGAACCTCGCCCCCGACCTCAGGATACTCATGCTGTCCAAGCGTGAGCTTACCCTGTGCAACTCTGCGCTGGCGCAGGGAGGGGTTGCCGCAGTGATGGACAAGGAAAACGACAGCTACGAGCTGCATATCAAGGATACCCTTATCGCAGGTCACTACAAGAACAATCTTGACAACGTGAAGATACTTGTAGAGCAGGGCCCGACAGACGTAATGCGCCTTAAGGACAAGTACGGCGTGGAATTTGACCTGAAGGGTGACGGCAGCATAGAGCTTACCCGTGAGGGCGGACATTCCCGCCGCCGTATCGCACATCACAAGGACACAACCGGCTTCGAGATAGAAACCAACCTGATAAAGCAGGTTCAGGAGCTGAAAAACGTCACGGTGGTCAACTGGTCGGTGCTTTGCCGGCTGGAGCGGCAGGACGGAATGTTCTTTGCGGACGTTCTGGCTCACAATGACGTTCCGGGCGGTCAGCAGCATATGTATTACTGCGCTGACGCAGTGGTTCTTGCCACAGGCGGTATCGGCAGGGTATACGACTTCACCACAAATTCCGCTATCGCCACAGGCGACGGTATTCAGCTCGCCTACAACCTCGGCGCAGAGATAAAGAACCTCAGCTATGTGCAGTTCCACCCGACGGCTTTTGCGGACAGAGAGAACCGAGAGTGCTTCCTCGTGTCCGAGGCAGTGAGGGGCGAGGGCGCTTATCTGCTTAACGGCAACAAGGAACGCTTCATGCAGAAGTATGAGCCGGAGCGCAAGGAGCTTGCTCCCCGCGACGTGGTTTCCGAATGTATGATGAAGGAGCAGGCGCTCACAGGCAGCGACGAGTTCTGGCTCGATATCTCGCATAAAGACCCGGAGTTCATAAAGGGTCACTTCCCGATGATATACGGCAAGGTGCTTGAAAAGGGCTACGACATGACAAAAGAGCCGTTCCCTGTTTATCCCTGTCAGCATTATCTGATGGGCGGAATAAACGTAGACGGAAAGGGTGCGACAAATATCCCCGGACTTTACGCCGCCGGAGAATGTTCCCACACGGGAGTACACGGAAAGAACCGCCTTGCCAGCAACTCGCTGCTGGAGGCGCTGGTGTTCTCCAGACTTATCGCCGAGGACATCACCGAAAACCGCCGCAGCGACGAACGGACTTTTGTCGAGTATCCTATGGCAGCCCCCGATGGAAAGCCGCTGCCGCACGGTATCCGCACGGAAATACGCCACATCATGCAGAAAGCGTACTTCATCAAGCCGAATTACGAGGAAGCCGAAAAGGGACTGGCACGCATAAAGGAGCTGAAGGACGAGGTTTACAACGGCGGCTTTGAGATAACCGCAGATTTTGTCGAAACAAAATCTCTGGTGACCGTCGCATACATAATCCTCTCCGAGGTGCTTGAAAGAAAGGGCAATGACGAATGATACTCTTACCGTTTTATGTTGATGATATTATAAAGACTGCGCTGACCGAGGATATAAACTACATCGACAGCACCGCCGACCTGCTTATCCCGGAGGACAGCATTTCTTCCGCATATTTCATGGCAAAGGCGGACGGCGTTCTGTGCGGACTTGAGGTGGCTTTGAGGGTATTCACGATACTTGACCCGGAGCTTAAAGCCGAATGCCGCTTCAAAGACGGCGACAAGGTTAAATACGGCGATATCATAGCGGAATTTACGGGTCACACCCGCCTTATGCTCAAGGCGGAGCGCACCTCGCTGAACCTGCTCCAGCACATGAGCGGAATTGCAAGCTACACCAACAGGTGCGTCGAGCTTGTCAGCGGCACTAACGCCGGCATTGCGGACACACGAAAGACCCTGCCGGGGCTTCGTCCGCTCCAGAAATACGCCGTCACGGTGGGCGGCGGCCGCAACCACCGCTACAACCTGACCGACGCCGCAATGCTCAAGGACAATCACATCGACGCCTACGGCGGCATTACTCCGGCGGTAAATGCGCTGCGCCGAAAGGCAGGTCATATGCTCCAAATCGAGGTGGAAACAAGAAACCTCGACGAGGTTCGCGAGGCGGCAGACTGCGGCGTGAACGTTATCATGCTGGACAACATGGATTGTCCGACCATGGCGCAGGCGGTGAAGCTGGTAAACGGCAGAGCAAAGCTTGAAGCAAGCGGAAACATCACTATGGAGAATATCCGAGAGGTAGCGGAAACCGGCGTGGACATAATCTCGCTGGGAGCGCTCACACACAGCGTTAAGGCGTTCGACATCTCCATGAAGTGGAAGAAATAACAGACCGTCGAAAAAGTCTTTATTCGCAGACTACCGTCTGCGAATCGGGGGAAAACTCTTGTTTTCCCCCGTACCCCTTTAGCTGCATTGGCGGCTTGAAG
>CAYRLM010000211.1:0-3989 GCA_964425035.1 uncultured Ruminococcus sp. | reverse complement strand
AAAGAGCGCTAAAGGGGTTTGGGGGAAAACAAGAGTTTTCCCCCTATTCGCAGACCATAGTCTGCGAATTGAGTCATTATCAACAGGACGGTCTAAGCCGAACCAACATTGAATTGGTTCGGCTGATTTTTTATACCTTGCAATAAACAACCGCATAATCAAACGGCGCAACCTGCACCTTTCCGTCCTTAATCCCCCTGTCGTAACGGTCGAATGCCGGGACGAAATCGTAGAACATATCGGTCTTGTCGTTGACTATTTCAAAGGTTCTGCCATTGGTACTCTTGTTGAGATAGATTATCGCAGCCTCACGGGTTATCTTGTCGTAACGAGCAAATACGCACACATTGTCGTCCACCTCAATGAACATCATGTGTCCCTGCTCAAACGCACGGCTTCCCCTGCGGACGGCGGCGAGCTGCTTTGTGAACTCGATGAGGTCGAGGTTTTCTTTGCCCCACGGATAGCAGCGGCGGTTGAACGGGTCACGGTAGCCCTCCATTCCGGCTTCATCGCCGTAATACACCGAGGGTATCCCCGGCAGGAAGAACTGAAGCACCATAGCGCACTTCATCAGCGCAATGCCGTACATATACTGCTGACCGTTCAGATAGCGCTCCGCCTGCCAATCCTTGCCGTTCCAGCCGACTTCATCTCCGGCGAGCCGAGTCAGCGCACGCTCCGTGTCATGGGTGGACAGGAAGTTCATCAGCATGTCTATCGCAGGCTTCGGGTAATGGTCGAGTATTGTCAGCACGCTGTCCGTGAACGCCTTTGCGTCTGCGTACTTGACATAATTCAGGATAGCCTCCTTAAACGGGTAGTTCATAACGCTGTCAAGCTGTCCGCCTATGAGATAGCGGCGGCGGACACCGTAGCTTTCCTTGTTTGAAGCGTCCTCCCAGACCTCGCCGTAAACTATCTTGTCGCCGCCCATTTTCTTGACCGCCTTGTTTATGTTGTCAAGGAATTCGTCGGGCAGCTCGTCGGCAACGTCCAGCCGCCAGCCCTGTGCGCCGAGCGATATCCACTTTTGGAGAATGCCCCCGTCGCCGCAGATGTATTTCGTGTATTCCGGGTTGTTTTCGTTGACGTTGGGCAGGGTGGTTATGCCCCACCAGCTTTCGTATTTGTCGGGATAGCCCGTGAAGCTGTACCATGGGAAATACGGGCTGTTTCTGTCGCGGTAAGCTCCCGTGCCGTCGCCGTATCTGCCGAACTTGTTGAAATATACGGAGTCTGCGCCCGTATGCGAGAATACGCCGTCAAGTATAATGCTTATGCCCATTTCCTTAGCCTTTTCGCAAAGCTCCCGGAAATCCTCCTCAGTGCCGAGCATGGGGTCTATTTTCTCATAGTTTGCGGTGTTGTAGCGGTGGTTCTCGTGCGCCTCGAATATGGGGTTGAGGTACAGTACGGTTACGCCTAGGCTCTTGATGTAGGGCAGCTTCTCAATAATTCCCTGCAAATCGCCGCCGAAGTAGTCGTTATTGCGCACCACGCCCTTTTCGTCCGGCTTGTAGTAAGGGGTTGCGTTCCAGTCGTCGCGGATAATCCTGTCGGAGGGTATGCCCTCGTGCGGCTTTCCGCTCTTATAGAAGCGGTCGGGGAATATCTGGTACATAATACCTCCCCGTATGAACATCGGAGTGTGCAGATTTTCGTCGTACACCGTCAGCTGGAAAAGCTCCTCTCCCTCCAGCACTCCCTCGGAAGCCCCACGACGCTTGATATAGCGGCGTCTGCCGTCCAGTATGCAGGTGAAGTAGTAGTGATGAAGCCCCACGTTATTCGGGGTGAAGCAGCCGGAATATATGTTGTCATCGCCGCTCTCGTCCTGCAATACCAGTTCAATGAAGCGCTCCTTATACCCCGGACGGAACATCACCAGTGTGAGGTCGGTGACATACATTTTCTTGGGCAGACGCACGTTGAAGATACTCGGCTGACCTTTCCGCAGCGCACCGAACGGGTGCTTGTAATTGTTATCAAAGCAGTCAAAAATCGGTTTTCCCATAAAGCTCTCCTTGCTATACGAAAATACGCAAAAAGGCGGTCTGTGCCGCAGCCGTGGAGCTGCGGCATGCCGCCTTTAACGCTATGCCATAATTACTTCAGGTTCCAGATATCCCTTGCGTAGTCTGTAACCGCACGGTCGGCGGAGAACCTGCCTGCGCCCGCAATGTTGTACAGGGACTTTCTGTTCCAGTCGAGCTGGTTCTTGTAAACCTCGCTGATATAGTTCTGAGTGCCTCTGTAACTGTCGAAATCCGCCAGCGCCATATAGAAATCCTTGTTCTTGATGGAGTTTGCCACTTCCTCGAACGTAGCGCCGTTGATGCCGTTGTACATACGCTGCATTACATCGCGGATAACCTGATTGCTGTTGATGTAATCCTCGGGGTGGTAGCCCTTCATGCGAAGTTCGTTCACTTCGGGAGTTCTCATGCCGAAGATGAAGATGTTGTCGGTGCCGACAGCCTCGTGTATCTCAACGTTTGCGCCGTCATAGGTACCCAGCGTCAGAGCGCCGTTCAGCATGAGCTTCATGTTGCCGGTGCCGGAAGCCTCTGTGCCTGCCAGAGAAATCTGCTCCGAAATCTCCGCAGCCGGCATGAGTATCTCGGACAGAGTTACACGGTAGTCCTCAAGGAACACGACTGAAAGCTTCTCGCAGATCTTGGGATTATGCTTTATCTCTTCGCCTATGCACCAGATCATCTTGATTATCTGCTTTGCGATATAGTAGCCGGGAGCTGCCTTTGAAGCGAAGATATAGGTCTTGGGTACAAAATCGGCGTCGGGGTTCTGTAACAGGTAGTTATAATCGGCAATGATGTTCATTGCGTTGAGCTGCTGGCGCTTGTATTCGTGCAGACGCTTTACCTGCACGTCGAAGATCGAATCAAGGTTGAGCTTGGTGCCGGTGGTCTTTTCGACATATTCGGCAAAGCGCTGCTTGTTTTCCTTCTTGATCTTGCCTAACTGTTCGAGTACGTTCCTGTCGTTTGCGAACACTTGGAACTTGATAAGCTCCGAAGCGTCCTTCTTGAAGCCCTCGCCTATGCACTGAGAGAGCAGGTCGGTAAGTCCCGGATTGCTCTGGAGCAGCCATCTTCTGTAAGCGATACCGTTGGTGACATTCTTGAACTGCGACGGCTTGTCCAGTGCCTGAAGCCTGAACACATCGTCCTTGATGATCTGGCTGTGCAGCTTGGATACGCCGTTGACACTGTGAGAAGCGGCAACGCAGAGATAAGCCATGTGAATCTTTCCGTCCTGTATAATGGACATCTTGGAAACCTTTTCACCGTCCTTGGTTCTGTTGAACAGCTCCTCGCAGTAGCGGCGGTTGATTTCGCATATGATGGAATAAATTCTGGGCAGTATCTTCTCGACAAGGCTCTGATCCCACTTTTCGAGCGCCTCCGCCATGACGGTGTGGTTGGTGTATGCGAAGGTGTTTGTAACAATGTGCCATGCCTGCTCCCAGCCGTAGCCGCAGTCGTCAAGGAGTATCCTCATCAGCTCCGGAATAGCGAGGGTGGGGTGGGTGTCGTTGATATGGATAGCGATCTTCTCGTGGAGGTTCTCCAGTGTGCCGTAAACATTCATGTGGCGCATAACGATATCGCCGATAGAGGCAGCGCACATGAAGTACTGCTGGCGCAGACGGAGCGCCTTGCCCTCAAGGTGGTTGTCGTTCGGGTAAAGTACCTTGGAGATAGCGTGAGCTATGTTGTTTGCGCCCATAGCCTTTGCATAGTCGCCTGTGTTGAAGCTGCTCATGTCAAAGGACATGCTTTCTGCGCTCCACAGACGCAGCTTGGAAACGCCCTTGCTGTCATAGCCGGAAACGTACATATCATAAGGCACGGCGTTTACCGTGGTGTAGTTCACATGCTCGAGGTGGTGATAGTTATCCTCCCAGTACTCGTTGATGTTGCCGTCGAAATGAACCTCGATCGCCTGATCGGGAACGGGAACGA
>CAYRLM010000210.1:0-3989 GCA_964425035.1 uncultured Ruminococcus sp. | reverse complement strand
TATTATCAGCGAACGGAGAAAACACAGGCAATGGAAAACGCACAGAAAAAAAGCTCCAGAGTGGGGATACTCGACGAGTTGAGAGGCTTTGCGATAATCTGCATGGTGGTTTACCATGCGATGTACGACCTCAAATATATATTCGGGCTTGACGTGCCGATTTTTTTTGAAAGCTGGTTCGATGTTATCCGAGATATCTTCGCAGGCTTGTTCATTTTCATTTCGGGGACGGTCTGCCGTTATTCCTCAAACAACATAAAACGAGGCGCACAGTGCTTCTTCATAGGCATGATAATGACATTTGTCATGCCGTTCTTCACAAGCGGAACGATACTTTTCGGTATCCTGCATTTTCTCGGCGTATGCATGATGATTTTCGGGCTGGGACAGAAGCTGTTCGATCTGCTGCCGTCATGGGTCGGCATTGGAGTGAGCGTGCTGCTGTTTGTTCTCACTATGAATGTAGGGCTTACATATGACGGCGGTCAGCTTGTTCCGGGATATTTCGGGATACCGCATATATTTCGGCTGAGCTTCCCCATGGAGGCTTATAAAGTCGGCGTGCTGTTTCCGCTGGGACTTCACGACGCTTCGTTCGCATCGGAGGATTATTTCCCTATGATGCCGTGGTTCTTCCTGTTCCTTGCGGGAAGCTATTTCGGCATAATCGCAAAGGACGGCAGACTGCCGAAATTCTGCTACCCCACCCACATAAAATGGCGTACGGCGGTGGGGCGCTACACGATATGGATATATGTGCTTCATCAGCCGGTTATTTACTTCGTTTTCAGCCTGATTTTTCACTGATTGACAGCTTATTGCGTTAATTCTGGCACAAATAAGGGCTTGCATTTTTAACCGACTTGGTATATAATATTATAAACTTAAACAAACCAACCGATCAGAACGGGGGATTATTTATGAACAAAAAGACAACTAACGAGATTATCCCTGCTATATCCCTGAGGGGACTTGTGGTTTTTCCGTCGATGGTGCTTCACTTCGACGTTGGGAGAGAGCGCTCCGTAAATGCGCTCAAGGCGGCGGCAGACGGCTCGGGGCGTATTTTCCTTGTTGCCCAGAAAGACGCTTCGCTGACCGACCCGGAGCTTTCGGATATGTACGAGGTAGGCGTTATCGCAGAGGTGCGGCAGCTTCTTACCACGCCGGACGGATCTACACGGGTGCTTGTGGAGGGTCTGACCAGAGCAAGGCGCATAAAGACAGTAAGCGGCAAGGACTATCTCCAGTTTGAGGTGAAAGAGCTTCCGGCTCGCGGAATGACGCTTGCCGACAGCACCGCTGCGGCGGCTTCTCGGGCGCTGAAGAATATCTTTGCCGAATATGCACAGGTGTCGCCCAAAATGCCGAGAGAACTGTTTGAAGGAATAATGACCGAGGAGAACTGCTCGGAGCTGTTCGACAAGGTGGTTTTCAACGTCGTTCTCAAGGTGGAGGACAAGCAGGCGCTGCTTGAAGCAAACGGGCTTCTTAACCGCATAAAAATGCTCATCTCCATGCTGGAAACAGAAATAGAGATAATCGAAACGGAGATAGACATTCAGGAACAGGTCAAGGATCAGGTTGACAAGAACCAGCGTGAATATTACCTGCGAGAACAGCTCCGTGCGATATACAAGCAGCTCGGCGAGGGCGACAATCCTCAGGAAGAGGCGGACGAATACATAGAAAAAATCAGGGCGCTGAAGCTTTCCGACGAGATAACCGAGAAGCTCGTAGGAGAGGCACAGAAGCTTGTCAAGATGTCGTATTCCTCTCAGGAGGCGGGTGTTATCAGGGGCTATCTTGACACCGTGCTGGAGCTTCCGTGGAATATCCGCACAAAGGACAAGCTTGACATCGACAAGGTGCAGAAGCAGCTTGACAAGGATCATTACGGTCTGAAAAAGGTCAAGGAGCGTATCACCGAGATAATTTCCGTGCGTGCGCTGGCGCCTGAGGTCAAGGGGCAGATAATCTGTCTGTACGGCCCTCCCGGAGTGGGCAAGACCTCAATCGGGCGCTCCATTGCGGAAGCCCTCGGCAGAAAATATGTGCGAATTTCCCTTGGCGGAGTACATGACGAGGCCGAAATAAGAGGACACCGCAAGACATATATAGGCGCAATGCCGGGACGTATCGCTGCGGCTCTTAAACAGGCGAAGAGCATGAACCCCGTAATGCTGCTGGACGAGATAGACAAGATGGGCAGCGATTACAAGGGCGACCCTGCTTCCGCTATGCTCGAGGTGCTTGACAGCGAGCAGAACACCACCTTCACCGACCACTATCTTGAGATACCGCTGGATCTCAGCGATGTTCTTTTCATCACCACCGCAAACAGCCTTGATACCATTCCCGCTCCGCTGCTGGACAGAATGGAGATAATCGAGCTTTCCAGCTACAACCGAGAGGAAAAGTTCAACATAGCAAAGAAGCACCTGCTGCCGAAGCAGCTGAAAAAGCACGGCGAAAAGCCCTCCACGGTTAAAATAACCGACAAGGCGCTGTATTCCGTCATAGACTTCTACACCCGAGAAGCAGGTGTGAGAAAGCTGGAGCGCAGCATTGCCGACATATGCAGAAAATCCGCAAAGAAGCTTATCACCGGAGAGAAAAAGGTGACTGTCACCGATGGCAATATCACCGATTTCCTCGGTGTGAAGAAGTATCTGCCGGAGCATCTTGAAGCCCATGACGAGGTAGGTCTTGTAAACGGACTTGCGTGGACGTCCGTCGGCGGCGTAATGATGCCGCTGGAGGTGCTTGTGCTTGACGGGACGGGCAAAACCGAGTTCACGGGCAGCCTCGGCGACGTGATGAAGGAGTCTGCAAAGATTGCGGTCAGCCTTACACGCTCGCTGGCGAAGAAATACAATATAGACCCCGATTTCTACAAAAACAAGGATATACATGTACACGCCCCCGAGGGCGCAGTGCCGAAGGACGGGCCGTCCGCAGGCGTAACTCTTACCACGGCGCTGATTTCCGCCCTGTCAGGTACACCTGTCCGCCGGGACGTGGCAATGACGGGAGAAATAACGCTCCGCGGAAAGGTTCTTGCCATTGGCGGTCTTAAAGAAAAAACCATGGCGGCATACCGTGCCGGAGCAAAGACCGTGTGCATACCCAAAGATAACGAACCGGACATCGACGAGCTTGACGAGGTAGTGAAGAGCAGCCTGAAATTCGTGGTCGCCGAGGATATCGGCACAGTGCTTGAAACCGCTCTGGTGCTGCCAAACTGTGAGCCGAGAAACAAAACTCCGCTCAGACGCCGCTCGGATGCCAAAGCAAAGGAAACTGAAAAGCTCCCGGCGCTGACAGCAAATTAAGGTGATACATGAACTATAATAATGCCGAATTTTTCACTTCCTACGGGAGTTTTAAGCAGATTCCCCCGTCGGAGCGCACCGAGATAGCGTTTTCCGGGCGCTCCAATGTGGGAAAATCCTCGCTGATAAACAAGATACTCAACCGCAAATCGCTGGCGAGAGTGAGCGCAGTTCCCGGAAAGACTGCAACGATAAACTTTTACAGTCTGGAAAATCTGTATTTTGTAGACCTCCCCGGCTATGGCTACGCAAAGGTTTCAAAATCGGAAAAGGAACGCTGGGGCAGCCTTATCGAGGGATATCTACATGATGAGCGGGAGCTTGCTCTGGTGTTTCAGCTTATAGACTTCCGCCACCCTCCGACCGCCGACGATATCATGATGGTGAATTTCCTGATTGACAGCGAAATTCCTTTCGTGGTGATACTCACAAAGGCGGACAAGCTGTCAAAGAAGCAGCGTGAAGAACGCCGCACGGCGCTTCTGACGGAGCTTCCCTGCGCCGGGGATATTACCATGATAGAGTTCTCCGCACAGACCGGCGAGGGTCGCGACGAAATACGAAGCATAATCGAAGAGATAGCCGAAAGCGAATAAAACTCGGCTTCGCACATCTATATAGAAAAACCTTAGAAGAGTAAAAATCTTCTAAGGT
>CAYRLM010000209.1:0-4021 GCA_964425035.1 uncultured Ruminococcus sp. | reverse complement strand
ATACGGCAAATCATAAATTAAACCTCCCGTTATCGTGAAGATAACGGGAGGTTAGACCGTCGGAAAAGCCCCGTTGGGGCTTTTCCGACGAACATCCGCACTGCATGCACTCACTGGCTGCTTCGCCGCCAGTTCGCACACTTGTGCGGATAGCAGTGTTTTTTGCCTCGGCAAAGCTGAGGCAAAAAACGGATTTCAAATGCCTGCTTCGCAGGCAAAATGAAGTTTTTCGACAAGCTGACGGGAGCTTTCATGCTCCCGTCTAAGTTTGTCATTTTGTTTGACCTGAGGTGATATTCTCTTTATCCGATTTATCAAAAAATAATAAAAAAAACGCACGATATTTTTCGATTTTACCGATTTACAAATTTTATTTTTCTGGTATACTATTCAAAGTGGAAGAAAACGTTTTCACCCTGACCGTAAAAGACATTAATCGGCAGGTGAAGGAAGGGAGATAAGATGTTTCTTTTCAGATGGCTGTGGAAGAACATGGAGGGCTGCCGTGCGATATACATAACGGCGCTGTGTCTGACGGTGGTGAGCCAGTCGATGTACATCATCACGCCGTACTTCACTCAGCAGATAACCGATACCTTTATCGTAAACGAGAACGCACTGATTAATTTGCGGGAGCATACCGACACGCTGATATTCATGCTTGCCGCAATGGTGGGCTTCACGCTGCTGCGCTGCGGGTTGCAGTACGGCACGAACATGATGTATGAGCATACTTCGCAGACCCTGATTTACCGTGTGCGCAAGGTGCTTTTTGACCGTATAGAAAATCAGGACGCTTCGTTCTACAACGTGTACCGCACAGGCGATATAATGACCCGTGTCAGCTCCGATTTGGATATGGTGCGGCATTCTATCGCATGGATAATCAAGACCATTGTGGAGTGCGTTGTGCTGTTTTCGGCTTCGCTGATATTCTTTTTCACCATGGACTGGCTGATGGCGCTCTGCCTTATTGCGCTGACGCCGGTGATACTTTTCATCACATGGATTTTCAAGCGCAAGGCAGGGACGCTGTACGTTGACCTGCGCGAAAAGCTCTCCCGAATGAACACCGCCGCCGAGGAGAATATCTCCGGCAACCGTGTGGTAAAGGCTTTTGCGAGAGAGGCTCACGAAACGGAGCAGTTTGACAAATACAGCCGCGAATACAACAAAGCAAACAAGAAAGCCGCCTTTATGTGGCTGAAATTTTACCCGTATCTGGAAACCACCGCTCAGTCGCTCAGCGTTGTAATGCTGATAGCAGGCGGTCTGTTCGTGGTATTCGGCAGGATAACGCTGGGACAGTACGCCGCTTTCTCGGGGCTTATCTGGACGCTTTCCAACCCTATGAGGACGCTTGGCAACATTGTAAACGACATTCAGCGATTTTCGGCGTCGGCAAACAAGATAATCGAAATATACTACGGCAGTCCGAGAATAGTTGACCGCAATGACGCAGCGGATAAGCCGGAGCGCTTCGAGGGACGTGTCGAGTTCGACCATGTGAGCTTCTCCTACGGCAATACAAGCGTACTGAACGATATCAGCTTCTGCGTTGAGCCGGGCGAAACCGTCGTGATAATGGGCGAAACAGGCTCCGGCAAAACCACTCTGGCGGAGCTTATCCCGCGGATTTATGATGTGACCGGCGGAGAAGTGCGTGTTGACGGCGTGAACGTCAACCGCCTGAAGCTGAAGCAGCTTCGCCGCAACATAGGCTTTGCAACGCAGGACGTGCTGCTGTATTCCGACACAATTGACGGAAACATAAGCTTCGGCAACAGCTCCATGCCTGAGGAGGACGTGGTAAAATACGCAAAGGCAGCGGACGCAGACGGCTTTGTGCGTAAGCTGTCCGACGGGTATGAAACGATAGTGGGCGAACGAGGCGTAGGACTTTCCGGCGGACAGAAGCAGCGTATCTCTCTTGCGAGAGCGCTTGCGGTAAAGCCTGCGATACTGATACTCGACGACACCACCTCCGCAGTGGACCTTGAAACCGAGAAGCATATCCAGAATTCGCTTGCGAACCTTGATTTCCCCTGCACGAAGATAATAATCGCCCAGCGTATTTCCACCGCAAAATACGCCGACAAGATAATCGCGCTGAAAGAAGGAAGAATACTTGAGCAGGGAACACACGAAGAGCTGATACAAAAAAACGGCTACTATCGTGAGGTATACGATTTACAGAAGTGAGGTGGGGTTAATGGCAAGAAATAAATTCGACGTTGACGAGGTGCTTGAAACCCCGTTTGACATACGTCACCTGAAGCGTTCGCTGGTATATGCGGCGAAATACAAGAAGAGAATAGCCGTTGCGCTTATCCTGAGTGCGCTTGGCTCCGTTATCGGGCTTATCTCCCCGATGATAGTGCAGAATGCGATAGACAACTACATGATACCCGCAGACCGGTCTGCGGACATAAGCCCGGACGATCGTGTGAAGTACATAATCCTGAGCGGTGCGGCGGTACTTTTGTGCATTGTTGTCAGCGTGATATTCTCGAAAATACGTTCGGTCATGATGACAAAGGTGGGTCAGGATATCGTTTACGATATCAGAAAGGACTTGTTCGAGCATATGCAGCGGCTCAGCTTTGAGTATTACGACAGCCGCCCGCACGGAAAGATACTGACCCGTATCATAAACTACATAAATGCGATATCCGACCTGATGACGAACGGTCTGGTGAACTTCATTCTCGAGATGATAAACCTGCTGTTCATAACGGTTTTCATGTTCTTTGTATGCTGGCAGCTGGCGCTTGTCACCATGGCAGGGCTCCCGGTGTATGCGTTCATTATGCTAATTATAAAGAACGGGCAGCGCAAGGCATGGCAGCAGGTATCCAACAAAAGCTCCAATCTGAATGCGTATCTTCATGAAAGCATTGTCGGCGTAAAGATATCCCAGATGTTCACCCGTGAGGAGGAGAACGCCGAAATCAACGACAGGCTCGCAAAGAGCTACAAGAAAACATGGATGAAAGCCGTGTCCTTTTCAAACCTTGTGTGGCCCTGCACAGACATAGTGTCTATCATCGTTCGTGCGTTCATTTTCGGCGTGGGACTTCTGGGCATGGGAACAGGGACGGTGTCTTTCGGCACGATAATTGCCATGACGGATTATTCGTCACGCTTCTGGCAGCCGCTGATGAACCTTTCCAACCTGATGAATACATTCATCAACGCCGTTGCGAACCTTGAGCGAATATTTGAGATGATGGACGAGCCTGTCACCGTGGACGATATCCCCGGCGCAGCCGAAATGCCGGAGATAAAGGGTGACGTGCATTTCCGTGACGTGACCTTTGCTTACGAGCCGGGAATAAATATCCTTGAACATCTGACATTTGACGTAAAGGCAGGGCAGAGCGTGGCGCTTGTGGGGCCTACCGGCGCAGGCAAGACCACGATAGTAAACCTGATATCCCGCTTTTACAATCTCAGCGGCGGCGAGGTGGACATTGACGACAGCGATATTTCAAAGGTAACGCTGCACTCCCTGCGCTCACAGATGGGTATAATGCTTCAGGACAGCTTTATATTTAGCGGAACTATCCGTGACAACATAGCCTACGGAAAGCTGGACGCAACCGACGAGGAAATACGCAGCGCATGCATGATAGTGGGCATAGACAGCTATATAATGTCGCTTCCGCAGGGGTATTCCACCGAGGTGAACGAGCGAGGGGCAGGGTTATCTCAAGGGCAGAAGCAGCTTATAGCGTTTGCCAGAACGATAGTTTCCGACCCGAAGATACTTGTGCTGGACGAAGCTACCTCCTCAATTGACGCCAAAACCGAGCGCTATCTGCAAAACGGACTTAACCACCTGCTTCAGGGCAGAACGTCATTCATCATAGCTCACAGGCTGTCAACTATCCGCAGCTGCGACCGTATAATGTATGTTTCCAACAAGGGTATAACAGAGGCGGGAACGCACGATGAGCTGATGGCAAAGAAGGGCGATTATTACAAGCTGTACACGGCGCAGAGCGTTTGACAGTGATAT
>CAYRLM010000208.1:0-4038 GCA_964425035.1 uncultured Ruminococcus sp. | reverse complement strand
TAATAATTGAGGCTGATATTTTATATCAGCCTCAATCGGTTTGTCGAAAAACTCCATTTAGCCTGCGAAGCAGACTATTAAAAAACACTGCTATCCCGGCAAGTGTGCAAACAGCGGCTTTGTCATTTGCTGTTTATTTCCCAGTGCGCCAGAGTTATCGCTTCAAAGCCCTTGGGCGAAAGTATAGGCTTTGCGATACGCTGCTTGGTTTCTTCGGAAAGCGCACGGTTCTGTGCGAACTCGGCGCCCGCCTTTGTTATCTCCGCAAGGTAGCCCTCACGCTGGCGCTTCGCCTTTTCAGCTATGAAAAGCTCCCCCTCGGGACACATGATAGCGGTGTAATTCCCATCTCCGGCGATAAGGTCAAGCTGCTTGAGCAGCGCAGGATACATAGGCTTTGCGTCAACATAGCCGCAGGTGGTTATCACCACGAGGCGCTTCTCGTGCATACTCTCATCTCGCAGCTCGTGGAAGCTTGCGTTCTTGTCCTCCACAAGGTTGCCCATGTACGGCAGCATGAACGGCAGACAGCGGTCTGTCATTGCTTTCAGCTGAGAGGGCATTCCGAAGAAATACAGCGGAAAGCTCTCGATAACGATATCCGCCGCCTTTATCTTCCCGTAGATTTCCTGCATATCGTCCTTGAATACGCAGCTGCCGGGAGTTTTGCTCCAGCAGGAAAAGCAGCCGCAGCAGGGCTTGATGTCCTTTTTGTATAGGTTCACCTGCTCGACCTCTGTGTCCTCCGGGAAGCCCCTCAGAAACGCCTTGGTGATATTAAGGGTATTGCTGTGCTCCGCTTTCGGGCTTCCGTTAAGTATTAATACTTTCATTAGATCTCCTCAATCATCATCGCCCGGCAGACTTATGCTGTAATAATACAGATTTCCGCAGGCGTTGACAGTACCCGTGATAAATTTTCCGTTCATGCGTGCGGTATCGGGCTTTCCGTTCAGCCCGTGATAGCTTCCCGAACGCTTGAACAGGGCTTCTCGGCATGTCCACGCGGTGTAAAAATACCGCTCCTTGTCACTGCTTGAAAGAAACCCGGTAAGCTCCGCCTCGTCCATAAACGAGCGTGCAAGCTTCTCCATATGCTCATATGTGTAATTGCGTACACGCTGTATATCCGCACCAACCTCGGCGTCGGCGCCCACGGCAAGGCAAACCAGTGCAGCTCCCTCGGAATGTGACACGCTGAAATCAAGGTCCTGCCTGCTTATAACGCAGGGTCTGCCGTCGGAATTACGCATTATCGAAAGGGATTTGCGGTCAATGCCGTTCTTTTTCAGCAGATTATCCAGCAGAATAAATCCGCAGGCGCTCTGCGTGAATGCCTGTTTGCCGTACTTTTCGGCAAGGCAGTCGAAATAATCGCCGCATTCCCCGGAATATTCCGAACGTGCGGAATTTATCCGCTCCAGCAGCTCCGCACCGCCGGATACTATACATGCGGAATAGTCAACCATCAATTCAGCCATATATCGTGTTCTTGTCCATGGCGGTAAACAGCATACTTCCCTTAGCCTTGACAGCCCCGTCGCAGGATATGACTGCGGAGAACTCAAATGCGGCGGCGGAAACCATCTCTGCCTTTACCGATATTTCCAGCCTGTCGCCGGGAATAACCGGGCGCAGGAACTTGAAATCCTTGACTTTCAGCAGGACATACAGCTTGTTTTCATCCTCGGCTGCGCCCTCGGGGGCTATCACAAGGCTGCAAAGCTGTGCGGCGCTCTCTATCAGCAGTACGCCGGGCATTATCGGAGCGCCGGGGAAATGCCCCATGAAATAAGGCTCGTTCACAGAAACGCACTTTATTCCGGTTGCGGAAACATTGGGCACAAGCTCCGTCACACGCTCTATCATCTGGAACGGGGGACGCTGCTTTATGCGCTCGTTTATTTCAAGCAGATTCATAGACTTAGACCTCCGTCAAGCACCACTACCTGTCCGGTGACATAAGAGAATGCGTCGGAGCAAAGCTGCGCCACAACGTCCGCCACCTCTGCGGCTGTGCCGAGCCTGTGCATGGGGATAGCCTTGAGGTATTCTTCTTTCTTGTCCTCCGGGATAGCGTCCAGCATCTCTGTTTCGATGAAGCCGGGAGCGACTGCGTTCACGCGGATACCGCGGGGCGCAAGCTCCTTTGCGAGCGTGGCGGTCATGGAGTTGACAGCGCCCTTGGTAGCGCTGTATACGCCCTGTCCCTCAACAGCCAGCACGGAGCTTACGGACGAAACGTTGATGATAACGCCCTGCTTTTTGCCCATCATCTTAAGCGCAGCCTGCTGTGCGCAGTGAAAATAACCCTTGATGTTGATGTCAAGACTGCGTGCGAGTGAATCCTCGTTTATCATCAGCAGATAAGCGTCATCAACAACTCCCGCGTTGTTCACCAGCACATCAAGTCTGCCGAAAGCCTTGTGAGCCTCGCGGAACATACCCTGAACCTCTTTGAGGTCGGCGGTATTTGCCTTTATCGCAACCGCTCTCCGTCCCTTTGCTTCTATCGCAGAAACTACCTCCTGCGCCTTTGCCTCGTTTGAGTTATAGTTTACCGCTATATCGTAACCGCATTCCGCCAGCCGCAGAGCGCATGCCCTGCCTATGCCTCGGGAAGCGCCGGTAACAAGTGCGACCTTCTCCAAAATAATCCTCCTTGTATAATTAAGGCAGCACCGCAGGATAATTTCACAGTAATCATGCGGTGTTGCCTTAATAACTTATGCTTTCCTGAGTACCACAGCGGAATAAGAGCCGCCCGCACCCCATGCTGCCGCCAGAATATACTTATATCCCGAAACGTCCACATCGGAAGCCTTGCCGCCGATATATGCCTTGGCGGTATTGCCCGTTTTCCCGGAAAGCAGCCTTGCCGCATAAGCAGCCTGCATTGAAGCGGCAGCCGCTCTCGCTTCGCCGATATTCTCTCTTACCGCAAATACCGGGATATCCTTTCCGAATACCTGCCTGTACGCCGAAAGCTCCAGCTCGTCAATGGTCTTGTGTCCGTCTGCAAAGCCGCTCACTGCGTCTATTTGCGCAGGAGTAATTCCGGCGTCGGCGCACGCAAGCTCTATCGCCCTTGCAAGAGCGTCCTCAGAGCCGCTCACCGTGCCGAACTCCACAGAATGGTGCGTCATGGCGCAGCCCGCTACTTCGGCGTATTTCTCCGCTCCCCTCTTCTCGGCGGAGGAAGCCTTCTCCAGAATAAGGGAAACAGAACCCTCGCCCAACACAAAGCCCGTCTTATCCGACGAATACGGTTTGCTGTCGGCAAGAAGCCCCAGCTTTCCGTAAAGCTCTGCGTCAACGTCTGTGTTCTCGTCAGTGCCGCTTGCCACCATGATATTCTCGGTGCCGTTGTGCAGCACGTCGGCGGCGTAGCATATGCTCTGGATACCTGCCTGAACGCTGTTCGCAACGGTAACGTTGTAGCCCTTTATTCCGGCAAATATGCTGAAATAACCGCCTGCCGCATTGTATACGGTATTCGGGAACGAGAACGCACTGCCGTTCGCCGTGCCGCCCTCCACTACCGCTTTCTGAAATCCGACTATCTCGGTCATCGGCCCGTCGGAGGTACCGACAACTATGCCTATTTCGTTCTCGTTTTCTTCGCCGACAGTAACCTTTCCGTCAGAAAGCGCACGCATTCCGCTTATCAGCTGTATCTGGCTGAAACGGTCAAGCTTGCGGTAGAACGCCATCTTGATGCCGTGCTCCTTGTAGTCGTCGGAGGTGATTTCGGCACGAATGCCTTTTCCCTCTTCTTCGGTATTTCCGACTACCTCGCCTATGCCGGTGATATATATTTTTTCCTTGTTTGTGTTGTCGGGAATATCATGCGGCTTCTTTGCAAAAACAATGCTGGCGTTGTTTCCGCCGAATGCAAAGGAGTTGGACATCGCATAATTGACAGGCTTCTCCCTCTTTGCGTTGGGAACGAAATCTATCTCCCCTGCCTTCTCTTTAAGAACGCCGAGCTCCTCATCTGAGTAGCCGATCGTCGGGGGAACGATATCCTCGCACACC
>CAYRLM010000207.1:0-4040 GCA_964425035.1 uncultured Ruminococcus sp. | reverse complement strand
GAACCCGACAATTTCCGTCATGGGTCCGTCAGACGTTCCGATAATGATTCCGATGTCTGTTTCGTTCGTCTCGTCGACGGTAATTCCCGCGTCGGACAGCGCCCTCATGCCGCTTATCAGCTGAAGCTGAGAGAACCTGTCGAGCTTGCGGTAGAACGCCATTTTAATCCCGTGCGCCTTGTAGTCGTCCGAGGTTATTTCCGCGCGGATTCCCTTGTCTCCGTCCGCGTTTCCGCTCCCCGTGAGAGAGCCTGTTCCGGTGACAAAAATGCGCTGCTTGTTCGTCTTGTCGGGGATTTCGTGCGGCTTCTTTGCAAAGACAATGCTCGCGTTGTTGCCGCCGAAAGCGAAAGAGTTCGACACGGCGTAGTTTACCGTTTTTTCTCTCTTCGTGTTCGGAACAAAGTCAATATCTCCCGCCTTTTCTTTCAGGCGGACAAGGTCGTCGTCGTTATATCCTATTGTCGGCGGCACAACGTCCTCGCAGACAGCTTTGACTGTCAGAACCGCTTCGATAGAGCCTGCCGCGCCGAGGCAGTGTCCCGTCATGGATTTTGTCGAGCTTACGGAAAGGTGGTCGTTTCCGTCAAAAAGCGTATGAACCGACAGGAATTCCGCGTCGTCGTTTTTCGCCGTGCCTGTTCCGTGAGCGTTTATGTAGTCGATATCCATGAACGACAGCCCCGAGTTTTTCACCGCACGTGTCGTCGCAAGCATTTGTCCCTGTCCGTCGGGACGGGGAGCGGTGATGTGATGTGCGTCCGAGCTTACGCCCGAACCGAGTATCTCGCAGTATATCTTTGCGCCCCTTGCGACAGCGTGGTCGTAGCTCTCAACAATGAGAATGCCCGCACCCTCGCCGAGGGTAATGCCGTTGCTGCGGTTGAACGGAGAGCATGCGTCCGCCGCCAGCGCATGAAGCGCATGGAAGCCTGCGAATGCCAGCGAAGAAAAGCTGTCGGAGCCGCCCGCAACAAATGCGTCCGCCTTACCCGCACGGATAAGGTCGCAGGCATAGGAAAGGCTCATAGTACCTGCCGCACATGCGTTCACTATGTTGGCGGTAGCGCCGTTAAGCCCGAAATGCTTCGCAACGTTGTTTGCAATCGCAGCCGCCGGCATTCTCAGAATATCCGAGGACTTTGCTGAGCCGTTTTTGAATTCGTCGGTGTAATACTTATCAATGCTTGCGGCGCCGCCTACGCAGTTCCCCACAATTACGCCTATGCGGTCGGAATTGTCTGCGGTCACGGTGTATCCTGCGTCGGCGAGAGCCTCGCCGGCTGCCTTGATACAAAGCAGCGAGCTGCGGTCATAGTCCTCTCCGGAAAGCTGCTCGGAGCTTTCTGCAACCTCGGCGCCCTTGTCGGCATAACAGCCCTCGGTGCTGACGGACTTCACACTGCGAATGCCTGTAACGCCGTTCGCTGCGGCGCTCCAGCACTTATCCGTGCCGTCGCCCAGAGCGCAGATAAGACCCAGCCCGGTGACAACGCATCTGTTTTTGTTTCCCATCAATTATTCTCCATATGCTCCTCAACGAACTTGGTGAGGGTTTCGATAGTCTGGAAGTTCTCTCTTGCGGCGCCGGTCATCTGTACGCCGAACAGGTTGTCGATACCTGCGATTATCTCGATAGAGTCTATGGAGTCAAGTCCGATGTCGTCGCCGAACAGCTCGCTTGTGTACTCCAGCTCGTCAGCGGGAATGCGAAGGTTCTCTACCAGCATGTTCTTGATCTTCTCTGCGATTTCTGTGTTCATTGTTAATACCTCTCAAAAATTTTATTTCTGCGGAAAATCCGCTTGCTTACGATTTGGTTTGAGCATAGCTTTCGGTGTATGTATCTGTCTTGCCGTATTTCTGCTCAAGTATGCCGTAAAGCTTCTTGGTTTCGTCCTCTGCCTGCTTCATCAGCTGCTTTGCGTACTGCGAATGGCGCATATTCTCGGGGCAATTGCTCTCAATTGGCATTCCTACCAGAAGCCTTTGCCGTCTGCCGAACACCATATGGTATCCGCCGTATATCGCCATGGGGACTACGCAAGCCCCGGTAGACGCACATACCAGCGCCGCACCCGGCTTGAATTTCTCGATTTTTCCCTCTCTCGCTATGCCGCCCTCCGGAAAGATTATCAGCGAGCCATTGCGTCGGATTATCTCCTCGGCGGTGGAATACCAGCTTGCGTCAGCGCCCTCAAGGTCTATCGGGAAGCATCTGCACCAGCCTATCATAGTGCCGACCGCCTTTTTCTCATACCAGCTCTTTTTAACGAGAACATAGGGCTTGTAGCGCCCCAGCACCGCCCCTGTAAAAGCCCCGTCGAAATGGTGCGAATGATTGAAAACGAACACCGCCGGCTTGCCTTTAAGCTGTTTTTTCACGGATTTGTCCACCCATTCGACCTTGGGTCTGAACAGAAAGTAGACTATCCATGTTATGACTGTCTGATAGAATCTTCCCCACAGCGACTGGTGCAGGGGATTATTCTTGTCTTGCTGCATTACACGCTCCCTCCCTGTGCCGACACAGGACAGCGCTGCACAACGGCAATCATGCATTGCAGTCCAAAACCGGCAACTATATAATATTATAAACTCGCAGCCGTTTTTTTTCAATGGACAATCAGCGACATCATGTCCTATAAGGGACAATTTGTTGCATTACTGTTGCGCAAAAAATCCTCACACGATGTTTTTCTGCGAAATTCACAAAAAACCTGCACAGCGCATTTGTGTTTTGGTGATTTTTGCGTCAAAGCCTAATGCGGCCGTCATTCGGAAAACTTATAGCCAACGCCCCGCACCGCCGTAATATTATCCGCATAACGCCCGATACGCTTTTTAAGCCTGCTGATATGCATATTCACCGTGCGTTCGCTGCCGCCGCTGCCAAGCTGCCGTGAAAGCTCCGCACGGGTGCATACCCTGCCGGGTGAGCTTAACAGCAGATACAGCAGCGCCACCTCCTTGGGCGGCATATCCAGCTGCTCTCCGTCAAGCGTCACCTTATACTGCGTTATATCTGCGGTAAGCTCTTCATAACTCACCGCAGGGCGGTTCACAAATGGGGCTGTGAGCATTGTCCGCACCTGCGCCGTTTTTATTCTCGCCGTAAGCTCCGCCATATCCAGCGGTCGGCTCATAACGTCCGCTGCGCCCATTTCCAGCGCAGTCAGCCTTCCGGCGTTGTCATGCTCGGACGTCAGCACCACCACCGGAACTCCTGCCGAATTTGCCTTGCCTATTATCTCATTCAGACCCTCTCCGGCAGTATCTATATCCATCAGCACAAGATGCGCTTCAGAGATCATTCTGTCTTTAATTTCGTCTACGGAACGGATACACCTGACCTCGTAGCCGGAGGCGGTCAGATAACTGCTGACAAGCGCATTCATTCCGGCAAACTTATCCACCAGCAGTATTACTCCCCGGAACATACTCTACCTCTTTCACCAAAAGCGCCGGGGGAAAGTCCTCCGGCGCCTGTTTCTTTTGGGGTTGCTGTTTTCGCCGACAGATTATCCGAGAACTACCTCGACGGTATGCTCGCCGCCGTTCATAACAGGGATAATGTTTCCGTCAACCGTCTTTCCGTCTACGGTCATGCTCTTTACGCCTGCGCAGACATGGTTCGGATTCTTTACCGTGATGTGGTAAGTCGAGCCTCTGAACAGTCTGGAGATTTTGAAGCCGTCCCACTCGCCGGGAATTGACGGGTCTATCATAAGACCGTTGTACTGCGGCTTTACACCAAGGATATACTGGGATACAGCCACGAAGTTCCACGCAGCCGTACCGGTAAGCCAGCTGTTCTTTGCCTCGCCGTGGCGCTTTGCGTCCTTTCCGGCGATCATCTGTGCGTATACATACGGCTCGGTTCTGTGCAGGTCGGAGATTTCCTCTCGGAATGCCGGGGCAATCTTGCTGTAATACTCATAAGCCTTGTCGCCGTGACATACCGCAGCCTCGGCGCAGATAATCCATGCGTTGTTGTGGCAGAATACGCCCGCATTCTCCTTGTATCCGCCCGGATATGT
>CAYRLM010000206.1:0-4042 GCA_964425035.1 uncultured Ruminococcus sp. | reverse complement strand
GGGGGAAAACTCTTGTTTTCCCCCTTACCCCTTTAGCGCTCTTTTGGCGTTTGGCGGTGCTCCGCACCGAGTGGCGGCGCTTTGCGCCGAGTGCGGGGCTCTGCCCCGCCCCCGCCAGCCTTTTGAAAAAGGCTGGACCGAAAACTTTTATTCCGCTGCGGCGGGGTTTTAGACAAGCTAATGGGAGGACGACTGTCCTCCCATCTCCCATTATTTTTATTATATCCCCTGATACTCCCGGAGAGCCGCAGTTGTGGCTTGATACTGGTCGGTTACCTGCTTCATCAGTGCGTCCGTTCCCTCCAGCTTTCGTCCCCGAAGCTTCTCCGTCAATGCGGAGCTTGTTTCATACAGCTTGTCAAAACCTAAGTTCAGGCTTACTCCCTTGAGAGTGTGCGCAGCACGGAATGCGTCCTCCGCCCTGCCCTCTTCAAGAGCCGCCTTCAGTTCGTCATAGCTGGGGTCGCTCAGGAATTTAACCGCAAACTTTGCGATAATGGTTTCGCTGCCCAGTCTGCTCATCACGCCGTTAAAATCCGAGCCCATCTGTTCATAGCATTCGCTGATAGTCATAACACTTCTCCTTTATTTCCCAATAATGAATTTATGTTTGCGCCGGATAAGCCGGCTCTGACATTCAAATTATACTTCGCCGAATTTATGCTTTATATCGTCCTGTATCTCCATAAAGCTTTTCAGCATTGCCGGGGCAAACGCTCCGCACTCGCCGCCCAGTATCATTTTCACTGCGTTCTCGTGGGAATAGGCCGGCTTATACACACGGCTGCTGGTCAGTGCGTCGTAAACGTCGGCTACCGCCACCACCTGCGCCGCCAGCGGTATTTCGTCCCCTTTAAGTCCGTCTGGGTAGCCCTTTCCGTCATAGCGCTCGTGGTGCCAGCGGCATATCTGGCGGGCTATCTTCAGCAGCTCCTCGTTGCGGAACTGCTCCAGTCCCTCAAGCATTGAAGCGCCTATGACCGTATGGGTTTTCATTACCTCAAATTCCTCGGGGGTGAGCTTGTCCGGCTTGTTGAGTATACTGTCCTCTATTCCTATCTTTCCGATATCATGCAGCGCCGAAGCGGTGGGAATGAGCGACGCTTCCTCGGCGGAAACCGTATACCGCCCGGTGTTTATTATCCTTTCTAGAAGAAGCTCGGTCAGCTCCTGAATATGCAGCACATGCATTCCGCTCTCGCCGTTGCGGAACTCCACTATGTGACCGAGTATGCTTATCATCATGCGGTTGTTCTTTTCCTTCTCGTTTATCTCGTCGGAAAGAAGCTTCACCAGCCGCCGCTGCTTTGAACACAGCTTTATCGTGTTTAACACACGCTGATGGACTATCGTTGCGTCGTAGGGTCTGCCCACATAGTCGGACACGCCGAGCCGAAACGCCTGCCGTATGGACTCCGTTGAGTTGTCGCTGGTTATCATGATGACGGGGATATCGTCTATCCAATGCTTGTCGTTCATTATTTTCAGCACATCGAAGCCGTCCATTTCCGGCATGAGAACATCAAGCAGCACAAGCGCTATGCGAGTACCCAGCCGCTCGAGCAGCTCTGTCGCTTTCCGTCCGTTCGACGCCTGATGTATAATAAAACCGCTGCCGAGCATTCCCGACAGTATCTGTCGGTTGATGTCGGAGTCGTCCACGATAAGTATCTCCAGACGGTCATCGGTAACCGCAATCACAGGAGAATTCTCTGTCACCACGGTATTTTTGCGGCTCTTCGCCTGATACATCATCTTGTCCGCGCGGGCTGCGGCGTCCTCCGCCGGCTCGTCCTGCGCAAACACTCCGCCCATGCTGACCGACATTTTTATGCCGGAATAGCCCGAAACCGTGGTTCTGTTGACCCTGTTCCTTATGTAGTTCAGCTTCTGTGTGAAGCTCTCCTCGGTTATGCCTGGAAGCACCAGCAGAAACTCGTCGCCGCCCGTGCGCACCATTATATCCGTTTCACGGACGCTCTTCCTGACGGTGTTCACCAGCGCAATCAGGGCTGCGTCGCCGGCGCCGTGTCCCAGAGTGTCGTTATATAGCTTGAAATCGTCAATGTCTATCATCACCACGCCCGCAGAGATTTTGCGGTGCCGCAGCTTTTCCTCGTAATAGCGGCGGTTGTAAGCCCCGGTCAGGGCGTCGATATATATTTCGTCGTGGTACTGCGCTATTTTTCCGGCGAGCTCCTCCCTGCCGTCTATATTGATGATGGCATCGCTTTCAATGCACTTCATGATCTCCATTACATGGGGCGCACCGTCTATTTCGACATATCTCGCCATCACCTGATACGCTTTTCCGTCCAAAAATTCCAGCTTTGAGGTGAGCTTCTTGGTTTTCAGCGCTTTCAGCGCCACGCAGTGACGACAGGTAAGCCCCGCTATCCATTTCTCTGAGCTGCGGCACGGCTCCGTATCGTCCTCGCTCTTTTCTATTTTGCTTGCGTCAAGGAGCCTTACCGCAGTGAAAAGCTTCCTGAGAGTGTTCATTTCGGTTTCCGCCTGCTCCGCAGTCAGGCTGTATTCCACGTCCACAGCGTTCCTCCATTTCCAAAACGTCCAAAGCTGTTTCCGATATAATTGTCCGTATGCACAGGGACTTTTGATATAACCACACACATCGGCGCTGGCATTTTGATGAAATTGCACCTATACTTTTCTATATTCGCATTAATTATAACATATAAGCCACAAAAATGCAACGAAATTTTGTGTTGTTTTTCCAGGAATATTTTATGCATAATGCACAGTATAAATAAACACCCCAAACAATTGGAAGCATTAACCGAGTTCTTCCGTCCGCAAAGCACGGTTATGCTGCGGCAAAAAAATAGGGACAAGCCGTGTTTGGCTTGTCCCCGATTTCAGAATACCAGCTGCACCAGCAGCATATATACGACAGTTCCCGCAGCGATGGAAAGCAGCATTTTTCGCTGCCACAGGTGGAGCGCCACGGTGACAGCCCCTGCGATAAGCTCAGGCAGACCCCAGGCAAATTCCGTCACATTAACCTTTCTCAGGCAATAAACCACCAGCATGGCGAATATCGCACCGGGGAGCATTTTTCCGAGATATTGTATGTATTTCGGCGTGGGCTTGTCCGAGCGGAATATCAGGAACGGCAGGAAGCGGGTTGCCATAGTACCCAGCGTACACATCGCTATGGTTATTATCTGTTCGGTTATCGTCATTGCTGTCCGCCCTCCTTTCGCTCAATGGGCTTTCTGAATGCGGTCAGGAGCAGCAGAATGCATATCATAGTGGGTATCAGGAAGTTGTCTGCGCCGAATATCAGCAGACACGCAACGCTTGACAGCATTCCCGCCCATGCGCTGTAATGATGCTTTTCCTTGAGCCACTGTTCGAGGAATATCACGATAAACATTGCGGTCATGACAAAATCCAGCCCCTCGGTGTTGAAGCTGATAAGCTCTCCGAGCAGTCCGCCCAAGGCAGCGCCGCCCACCCAGTAAAGATGGTTCAGCGCCGTCACGAAGAAATAAAACCACCCTCTGTCGCAGTCCTCGGGTATTTTTGCGGTGTAGTTTATGCTGAAGCTCTCGTCGCACATTCCGTATATCAGATAGAATTTCTTCCAGCCCATGCCCTTGAACTTGTCCAGCATGGAAATCCCGTAGAAAAGATGACGTGCCTGTATCATCAGCGACACCAGCAGCACCTGAACGGGAGCGAACGGCGAAAGCAGCATTTCCACCGCCAGAAATTCAAGGCTGCCGCCGAAGATAACCAGCGCCATTATCGTCGGATAAACAAAGCTGAACCCGGAAACGTTCATGTATATTCCGTAAGCCATGCCGAGGAACAGAAAACCGGCAAGTATCGGTATGGTCTGCGGAAACGCTGCCCGAAACGAACGCCGTATTGCGTCCCGGTCTGTTTTGGTCATTTGTGCCTCCCACCGCCGGAATATCCGGCATTAAATGAATTATACTATAATATTATACTTCCCTGTCAACCCCCGCCGCAGCGGAATAAAAGTTTTCGGTCCAGCCTTTTTCAAAAGGCTGGC
>CAYRLM010000205.1:0-4061 GCA_964425035.1 uncultured Ruminococcus sp. | reverse complement strand
AACGGCGCAGCTGCTTGAAACAATAGCCTTGTTCCCGAATAAACCGCTGTCAGTCTGCCGTTTTCCATCAGCCACGAAACATAGCTGCGGACGGTCTGACCCACAAGCAGATACTGCATAAGATACAGCCTTATGCGGTATTTTTCCAGAACTGCCGCTATCAGCTCGTCGATAGTCTGCGGCTGAGCGCACATTTCAACGATATCTCCGGCAACGTCGTGTACTGCGGCGGCGTTTTCCTCCGCAAGCGGACGGATATCACCGCACGGCTGGTCGTGCGACGGAATGAACAGCCTGCCCTCCAGCCGTGAAAGCTCCTCAAGAGAGCGAAGATGCTTTTCGATGTCATATATAAACGAGATACGGTGCTTTTCGAGAGCGTCTGCGCTTATCACTGCGTCCGCCGTGAACCACACGCCGTCCTCGGTGAGGTAAGCCGCCTGCGCCATGTCGTGACCGTCAAGCCGTCTGAACGTAAGTCCCTCCGGCATTTCCTGCGGGGTAAGCTCGGCGCACTCGCACGGCGGCGGCATCAGGAATTTGCCGCACATCTCCGGGTTGGGTCTGCCACCGTAAAGCGTAGTTGAGATAAGAAAACTGTAATGTACCGCTGCGGCGCTTATTCCCGGAGCGAAAACCGTGCAGCCTGTCTGCTCCCTCAGCCATGCAGCGCCGCTGATGTGGTCGGTATGCGAATGCGTCAGGAACAGTTTTTTCAGCTTCCAGCCCTGATTTTCGATATGCTCCAGCGCCTTTTCTGCGCAGCTTTTGTCGCCGACGTCTATCATGCAGACCTCTGGTGCGGCATACAGGTAAAAGCCCACGTTTGTGGGGGCGTTCATGTACCATGTTTTTTCTCCGGTGCTTATAAGCTCAAACATTGCTGCTCCTCCGTGCTTCGGCGCTGATATGGGGTGATTTTACCGTTATGCAGACAATAGCTCCCGGACGTTTCCGTCCGGGATACCGTCACTTTTTCCCGCTTCTCGGCTTTATGCGGAATTTCCGCTTGTATTCCTCTCCGCGCTGCTTTATAACATCTGTGAAGCCGTGCTTCTTTTCGGGTACGGGCTCGGGGGTTTCTTCCGTTTCATCGCAGGAATATTCCGGGGTTATATAGCTTACGTCCTTGGCGTATTCCGAGGTGCTGCACGGAAGTCTGCGCTTTTTCAGGCGGTTCTCTATGAAATCCTTGAACAGCATGTAGACAACTGCGCACACAGGCACGCCGAGGAACATTCCTATCATGCCGAACAGACCGCCGCCGACAAGTATCGCAATAAGTATCCACACCGCAGGAAGTCCCGTGGAGTCGCCCAGTATCCACGGAGCAAGGATATTCCCGTCCACTGTCTGGAGTATCGTGATGAAGATAACGAACCACAGCGCCTGCATGGGGTCATCGGAAAGCAGCAGAAGCAGCGTACAGGGAATAGCGCCGATAAATGCGCCTATATACGGAATAAGGTTGAACACGAACATGATGGTTGATATCAGCAGCGCATAGGGAAGCCCCATAATCGTTGTGCCTATAAAGCACAGCAGCGCCACAACGAAGGCTTCTATGATCTTTCCGATGATAGAGCCGAGGAATTTCTTGCTTGCCTCGCGGCATACGCCGAGAAAGCGCTGCGCCCTTTCCACCTTGAGGAATGCAAAGATCAGCTTCTTTGTCTGACCGATGAACATTTCCTTTCTTGCCAGAAGATAAATAGAGATAGTAAGCCCGATAATGACATTCTTCATCGTGTCGAGAACCGCCCAGACCATTGCCGCAACGTTTCCGGCAATCCCCACCAGCTCGGAGGAGTATCGCTTCCACAGATTTCCCACAAATGCATTGAAATCGTCAAGCGGATTTCCGAAGAACTCAATGACCTCGGGGTGATCCTCAAAGATATCATTTATCCAGTCCTTGGCGGTGGCAATATAGCTGTCCATGTTGCCGAATATTGACACAAGGTTTTCAACCAGCTGCGGTATGACCATAATTATGACCAGCGCAAGTATCAGCACCACGGCAAGCATGGTAACGGTAAGGGAAAGCGCCCTCGCCCTGCTTCTGTATTTTTTGTTGTCGGAGGAGGAAAGCTTCCCGAAAGGCCCGTTCTCTATTTTCGTCATCAGCGGATTGAGCAGGTATGCGCAGAATATGCCTATTATTATAGGATTGACTATGCCCGCCAGCTGCGACAGCTTTGACATTACGGCGTCGAAGTTGAATATTATCATCACGGCGACAGCGCTTATTATCACGGCGCATGTGGCATATACGGCTATCGTCAGATATTTTCTGTTCCAGTTTATATTCATAGGATTACCCCCGGAGAAGCAATATTATATAATATTATACACCATACGATGTGCAAAAGTCAACCCCGGACGGCTATTGCAAAATAAAATCAGATGTGCTATAATCAGAACATAACACATTATAAGCAGGGGGTATTATGAAAGCAGGAGTATCAACAGCGTCCCTCTATCCGCTTCACGCCGAGGACGCCTTTCGGGAGCTTGCGGCGTTGGGAATTACCGCGGCGGAGCTTTTTGCCAACAGCACCTGTGAGGCACGGGAGCCTGTAATCTCGCTTATCGGCGAAACCGTACGGCGCAACGGCATGGAGGTGGTGAGCTTCCACCCGTTCTCCTCACCGATGGAGTCGGTGTATCTTTTTTCGGAATATGACCGCCGCATTGAGGAAATGATGGATCTTTACCGAGAATTTTTCGGCACAATGCGGACGCTGGGCGCAAGAATATTCGTGCTGCACGGCGCTATACAGAGCAGCGGCTGCACTCCAGAGCATTATGTCAGACAGTTCCGTCTGCTGGCGGAGGCTGCGGAGCAGTTCGGCGTTACCGTGGCTCAGGAGAACGTCAGCTACTGCCTTTCGGGAAGCCTTGACTTCCTGAAAATGATGAAGCGGGAGCTTGGCAGATATGCTAACTTCGTGCTTGATCTGAAGCAGTGCCGCCGCAGCGGTGAGGATATTTTCGAGGTCGTCCGGGAACTTGGCGGCAGCATAGTACACCTGCATATCAGCGACAGCGATGGTTCGCGTGATTGTCTGCCTGTGGGACAGGGCAGCTTTGATTTCCGCCGTCTGATACGGGAGATGAACTCGCTCGGCTATGACGGAGCATATATGGTGGAGCTTTACCGCCGAAACTATGACGATTATGCGCAGCTAAAAGAATCGGTTGACCGCCTGATAGATATTTCCGAGGGAATTTAAGGCAGCACCGCCTTGATTTATGTCTGCGATATTACCCAATACGCCAAAACTCCCCGAACAGTAGTTCGGGGAGTTATTTATATAACCGACTTATCGAAGCCTTTCGGCTTTTCCGACGCTTGTATGTTTTTCTGGGGATTACTTGAAGTATCTGTTCAGCAGACCCTCAAACGCCTTGCCGTGTCTTGCCTCGTCCTTAGCCATCTCATGAACAGTAATAGTAGAATATTAATTGTTATCTTTAATAAGAAAGGAAAGTTTATATGAAATGTGTTGGAATAATTTTTGCAATGGAAGAGGAACTAGAAGCTTTACTTAAATATTTAAAAATAGAAAGAGAATATACTATTTTTGATTTAAAATTTTATGAAGGAAGTATGGATGGTATTTGTTATGTACTAGTGAAGTGTGGAGTAGGTAAGGTGAATGCTGCGAGAACAACTCAAATTTTAATTGATAATATTAGAAAAAATCAAGATTTTTCTATGGTTTATACTTCATATTCAGCCAACCAACCTCAATTGCAATTAGATATTGATATAGATAAAGCTTTAGCACAAGGAATTGATATTCAAGAAATTTATAATGCTTTGTCTGCGTATTTTGCCAAAAGTTACATCAATGATTTCAATAATTTTGGGCGGGTTTATAGAGTATATTTACAGGCTGATAGTCAATACAGAGCCAAAATTTCAGATGTAGATAAGATTTATATAAAAAATAATAATGGTATGATGGTACCTTTGAGTACAGTTGTGAAGCTTAGTGACATTGTTGGACCTAACTCCAGAACAAGATTTAATATGTACCCATCCATACAGATTA
>CAYRLM010000204.1:0-4107 GCA_964425035.1 uncultured Ruminococcus sp. | reverse complement strand
AAAGGCTGGACCGAAAACTTTTATCCCGCTGCGGCGGGTTTTTTCGACAAGCTGAACCCCTGCCATACGGCAGGGGTTAATATGTTGTTGCGGGATTATTTTATACTATCCCCATAGCTTTAAGCCTGCGGTTCAGTTCTCCCACCGGAAGCCCCATCACGTTGTAGTAATCGCCGCAGATTTGCTTTACCAGCAGCGCTCCGCTGCCCTGTATGCCGTATGCTCCCGCCTTGTCCATGGGCTCGCCGGAAGAAACGTATTCGGCTATCTCCCGTTCCGTCAGCGGAAAGAATTCCACCGATGTTTCTTCGGCAAAGGATACACGCTGCGAGCCGGATATGACCGTCACTCCGGTAAACACGCTGTGCTCTCTGCCGGAAAGCTTGTGCAGCATTTCGGAGGCATGCTCATTGCTGTGCGGTTTTCCGAGTATTTCTCCGTCAACGGCAACCACCGTATCTGCGGCAATTACGGTATCGGGGATATTTTCGCTCCCGCAGAACCTGCGGCGGCATATCTCCTCAGCTTTCTGCCGTGAGAGCATTATTACGGCTTCTTTGGGGGAAACGTTCTCGGGCAGCAGCTCCTCGCCCTGTGCGGGTATCACCTCAAACTCGGGCGATATCAGCGCCAGAAGCTCCCTGCGGCGAGGGGATTGACTGGCAAGTATCATGACTTGCTGCCCTTGGGCTTATGCTCAGGTGTGAAAGGGTGCAGAGGCGCATAGATGTCGTTGTAATTCTTGATGCACTGATTTATTACCTCTACCGCCTGCTTCTGACCCATGACCTCGTTGACTGCGGTTTCCTTTCCCTCAAGCTGCTTGTAAACACTGAAGAAATGCCGCATTTCCTCAAACAGATGACTGGGAAGAGCCTCGATGCCACGGTAGGCATTGTAAGTCGGATCCTCGAACGGTATGGCGATTATCTTCTCGTCGTTCTTGCCGTTATCCAGCATGGTGATAACGCCGATAGGGTAGCACTGCACCAGCACCAGCGGATCTATCGGCTCGTTGCACAGCACCAGAACGTCAAGCGGATCTCCGTCGTCTGCCAGAGTGCGGGGGATAAAGCCGTAATTTGCCGGGTAGTGTGTAGAGGTGTACAGTATTCTGTCAAGCACAATAAGTCCCGTCTGCTTGTCCAGCTCATACTTCTTCTTGCTGCCCTTTTCTATCTCAATAACCGCCATAAAGTCATTGGGAGTAATTCTCGCAGGGTCAATGTCATGCCATATGTTCATAATAAAACCTCCTCGTTTTTGTTGGTTTTCAGTCAACCGATATCGGCTGCGCCTGTAAGCAGTCAACATTCATTGTAATGCAGCAGCCTGCGTCGGTGTTTATCATGCCGTATTCTGCGGTAGTGACAATGAAAGAAATATTGTCGTATAACGGGTGTGTATATTCCGCCCAATATCGGGAATCCATGCCTATCTCCTCGTCAACGGAAACAGCCTCCAGACCGTACTGCGCTGCGAACTCATCAAGCCGGGCGGGAAGCTCCGCACCTAAGAACAGCTCTTCCGGCTTCAGTCCGTCTATCATATTGCAGCCGCCTGCGGAATCCATGTCGTCAAATATGCTTCCGTCATACGATTTCCAGCCGTATCTGCCGTACCCGTTTTCAAAGGTGTACAGATTAAACGACCCCTGCGGACTGCCGTGCTTCTCGGTAAGCTGCCCGTAAGTCATGCCAAGCTCGGAAACTATGTCGTTGTTTATTCCGATATCTTCCGAAGATACCTCCCGAGAAATGCTTTCCTCGGTGGGATCGGACTGCTCCGATGCGCCGACTGCGGTATCGGGAAGAATATCAGGCTCGCTATCCGTATCGCCGACCGATACGTCAGAGCTGCCGACGCTGTCTGCGGTAATGCTCTGCGGTTCGGAAATATCCTGTGCAATATCTGCTTCGCCGCTTTCCGAGGCGGCAGCCGAAGCGCTGCCTGAAACGGTGCTTTCCCCGGACGAAGCACAGCCGGCTAAGCATAATGCCGCCGCTATGACGAGAAAAGCAGGTACAGACTTCCTCATGTCTTGTTGCCCTCCTTTATGTAATATCCCTTCGGTGAATTTATACCGCAGCAAGGGAGTGGCATAATTGTCCCATACGCAGCATTCTTTGTTTATTATACAACTTTTTCGCTGTATTTTCAAGGTTAATTTTACACAATTCCGTCACTGGTTTCCGTTTTGTTACATATTATGGTACTGACCCGGAGAATGTCGGAAGCCTGTACGGAGGTGCGGTATGGAAGATATACTGTTTATTGGCGGTGACAAGCGTATAATATACGCTGCGGAACTTATTTCACAGAGCGCAGAAGTATGCGCACTGGGTATCGGAGGAAATTTTCCGCCGCCGCAGGGAAAATATCGGGCAATAGTGCTGCCGCTGCCCTTTTCGCACAGCGGAATAACGATAAATGCGCCTTTGTCCGATGAGCCGCTGCCGTTGGAAATAATTGCGGAGTATGCGCAGCCCGGCGCACTGGTGCTGTCCGGCGGCAGCTCCGACAGGCTGTCAGAGCTGTGCGCCGCCAACCGACTGCGCCTGTGCGACTATTTTTCCGGGGAGGAGCTTACATTGAAAAATGCGCTGCTGACTGCCGAAGGGGCGGTATCGCTGCTTATCGGCGGCTCGGATACTGCGCTGTTCGACAGCTGCGCAGTGATAACCGGCTATGGCAGGATTGCCCGATATCTTGCACGTCTGCTGAGGGAATTTCGCTGCCGTGTGACAATTATCGCAAGAAGCCCGATACAGCGGCAGAAAGCGCAGCTGGACGGCTTCTGCGCACTTCCGGCAGAGCTTGCGGGTACGGCAGCCGCAGGTGCTGATTTTGTGATAAACACAGTACCCGCACAGCTGTTTGACGAAAGCGATTTTATGAAGCTGCGCCGCAGCGCTGTTTATCTCGAGCTTGCCACCCGTACCCGTCCGCCGGAAACGAATTGGGCGCAGCACGCCGGAATAAGCTATATAAACGGCTCCGGTCTGCCGGGAAAATTCTCCCCAAAAACCGCCGGCGAAGCTATTGCCTATGCGGTGACAGCGGCGCTGCGTCTTAAGTCAACACCGCACAATTAACGGCTAGCGCCTTTGCGCATTATGCGCCTACGGTGCAAAACGCTGCACGCTTGCTTGCATATTTTCCGTCATCTTGCACAAATTCTCCTTGAAAGGCGTCAGCCTTCCTGCGTCGAATTTATACAATCTGACGAAAAATCTGGCTGCGCAATCGCACGACAATAATCATGCGGTATTGCCTTAACAATTCCCAGATTACGAAAGGAGGATCCGCCTGAAATACGGCGGTGAGATATATGACCGACATTTCAAAGCTGTCAGGACTGCGGATAGGAGCGGCGGTATGCGGCTCGTTCTGCACGTTCTCACGGGTATTCCGTGTGCTGTCGGAGCTTACGGCTGCCGGCTGCGACATAACCCCGATAATGTCCGACTGTGCTTACAGCACCGACACACGCTTCGGCAAGGCGCAGGAAAACGCGGCCATGCTGTTTGATATCACAGGAAAGACAGTACTCCATGATATAACCACCACCGAACCTATCGGCCCTAAAAAGATGTTCGATGTGCTGCTTGTAGCGCCCTGTACGGGCAATACCCTTGCGAAGCTTTCTGCGGGGATAGTCGACACCCCGGTATGCATGGCGGTAAAGAGCCATCTTCGCAGCCAGCGCCCCGTGGTAATTGCGGTTTCCACCAACGACGCACTCTCCGGTGCTTCAAAGAATATAGGAATACTGCGGAACTACAAGCATTTTTACTTTGTTCCGATATATCAGGACGATCCGGTCAACAAGCCGTTCTCAATGATCTCGGATTTCGACCGTATCCCTCAGACAATCGAAGCCGCACTAAACGGCGTACAGCTTCAGCCGATGCTATGCTCCGGGACTGATAAATAAAATAATGGGGCTGAATTGTCAGCCCCATACAGACCGTCGAAAAAGCCCCAACGGGGCTTTTTCGACGAAACATCCCAGCTGCGCGCACTCCCTGTCGGCTTCGCCGCCAGCTCGCACACTTGCTGGGATAGAAGTGTTTTTTGCCTCGGCAAAGCTGAGGCAAAAAACGG
>CAYRLM010000203.1:0-4131 GCA_964425035.1 uncultured Ruminococcus sp. | reverse complement strand
AACGGATTAAAATCGGTCATTTTCCTGCGGAAAATGACTTTATCGACAAGCTGAACCGCCTTTTCCCCGTGGAAAAGGCGGTTCAGCTTTACTTCAATGCCGGAACAATCCCCGACAGCCCTCGGCGGTTCTTTATGCCCAGGGAGCTGTAAGTGCGCTTCAGACTGCTCTTTATACTGTCGCAGCTGACGCTGAAAAGGCTGCTCATCTCTTGATTGGAAATCCCCGAGGCTGCCATTATGGCGTAGGAGTACGCCTTTTCGGACAGACCCAGTTCCTGCCGCAGACCGTCTGTGGACGACATTAGCCTTTGCAGCGGCACAAGATACTGCCCGGCGCAGCTGCTCTCTCCGCTGCCGGAAAGATAGGTCATCTCATAGCTGCGGACTGTTTCTATTCCACGCCGGAATTGGTTTCCAAGCTCGATTACGTTTTCGATGAAGGGCTGAAGCTCCTCGCCGACAAGCGGCTGCATTTGATTTATCAGCGCAGGGTAAAGCGCATGATATTCTGCCGGGACAGACACAAGTCCGTCCTCCGTTGCCGCATTGAGCGCTTCCTTTACATATTGAATTGCAGGCTCATAGCTGCCCGTTGACATCATCGACTGTGCCGCTATCAGGCGCAGCTTTATCCCTGCGGCGGCATTGCCGGAGTCAACGGCGGTCTGGAGCAGCATTGAGATATTATCGGCGAGAACGCTGTTTTTTTCCGTGCGTACGAGGTATTGCGCACGAACCATTGCGTAATACGGCGCTGTGAAGCGGTTTACGATGGGGTCGCTGTCCTCGGCGCACAGTGCGTACCATGTGTCCTCAAGTCCGCCGCCTCGAAGCATTCTCAGCAGCCCGACCATAAGACGGGCGCAGCTGCCCTCTTCCCGTCCGGAATTTGCACGCTCTATGCGAAGCACGTCGTTTACATATTCAAAAAACTTGATATGATCCCCCAGATAAAGGCAGCATTTTGCGGCACAGTATATCGCTGTCAGCCGTGTGGCAATGCGGTTCGTGCCGGAGCAGAGCGATGCGGCGGCGGAGAGAAGCTCCAGTGCGCCGGGAAGATCCCCCTGAGCATATTTCGCTTCACCCGAAAAGATTATCTCCGTGTATCTTCCGTGATCCAGCATTTCGGTGTACATGTGCTGATATCGTGTGAACTGTGCCGTTTCCGTGCGGATTGAGCGCCCTCGGCGGTGTATCAGGAAAAATACCGTGGGCGCATACATTGTCCATGCGAACATAGGAGGTTTATATTCCAGCCTGCCTCGGAACAGCTCATAGGCGCGCATTATGTTTGCGCCCATTTTGTCGAGGGCGTACATATCCTCGCTGGCACGCAGCGCATACGCATAGCTGAGGAGCGTCCTGCGCTCGGTGCGTGTGTAGTCGGGGGAGTCGGATATGTAGGCTATGACCTCAGAAAATCTGTCCTCTACCGCAGGCCGCAGCTCTGTGTGCATAAGCATTGCGCAGGTACGCAGAACTCTGGGTATAGCCGGCTTGCAGCCCAGCGGACATTCCATGACGTAGCTTTTAAGCATACCGCTTCTTTGCACCATAATGGTGTAGGTCATATGCTCGTTGTTGTATATCTCGGAGGTAAGCTCGTATTCCCCGGCGAGGTAGAATTCGCAGAAAGCATAGAAATCCATTCCGCTGCGCCGAAATTCTCTGCCGTAGCATATGCGCATATCATGCCTTACATTATCGGGGAATGTTCTGAAAATTCTGTTGATTGCGTTCATCAGCACAGGGTGCATGCTTACTGTGCGGCGGCGCACATTTATATCCAGCAGCGGTATAGTACTGCGCAGCTTCACCAGCTCGTCAAAAATGGCGGAGGGCGACAGCAGCTCTATGCCGAAAAAATCCACAATGGGTGTGAATAGGCTCAGCTCCTCGCAGAATGCCGCAGGAGCACCGCCGAAAGCGGAAGCGATTGTGAGAGCGCCGAGGGTCTGTACCGTCTGATGCTCCAGCACCACTCGCAGCAGCATATCCGAGGTGCTGAGGTTTGTGAGGTTCTGCCCGTTATGCGCCATCATGAAACAGAGCCTTGTTCCGAGGAACGACCCTTGACAAGCTTCGTAGGCTTCCGCAATATTCACGTTGAGATTGCACCGCCGTGCGTATTCCGCAACCTCGTCCGACGTCATGGCAATGCTTTCACGCTCCCTAAGGGTGAATTTGAGCTGGTGCGCCAGATTACGGTGATAGGGATTAAGGTAGCTGGTCAGGAATACGAAGTGCGCACAGCCGCATTCCGACAGAAGATGAGCCGTGCGCCTGTTTCCCAGCAGCGTTTCTCCGGCGTAATCGCAGTCCACTATCAGGATAAGCTGTCTGTCCGGGTTTGAGGCGGCAAACTGCTGCTTGAGGAACGTATATTCCTTGTCCGATACAGGCTCTCTGTATGCCTTGCCCGTGATATGCATACAAATCTGCGAGAAGCAGTCGGCGGTGCTTTCCGCAGAGGTGATATAACGGATAGTCGCTCCCTTGGGACGTGTGCGGCCGGTAAATTCACGCAGCAGCGTGGTTTTTCCCGTGCCGTCGGGGGCGCAGATGACAGTTACTCTGTCCTTGTAAATACGGCGGAGCATAGCTCTTATTCTTTTTGGAATGAATATGCCGTTGATATCCGCCATAGCTTTCTCCTGTCATAAATCGCCCGGTTAATGCGGGCGATTTAGTGTTATTTCTCTGTCTTGATGAAATGCGCAATATAGCTTTGGAAATCTCCCCAGAGCGAGGGAATGTCAAAGCCGCTGTTCATCAGCACCTCGGCGCTGTAAATGCGCCCGGTATCCTCATGCCTGTACCATGCGCCCTTTTCAAGCCCGGCAAGCCGCACACGGTGCAGGAACACGCTCGGCTCTTTAAGCACCTGAACATACTCGAGAAGAACCTCGCTCTTGTCCTTTGCGACAAATTCCCATGCGTCAAAGCGGTCGTTGTCGAACGGGTTTCCGAGGCGGTACTGGTCGCCGGTGCGCACAAGGGGGTTGTACTTGTTGAATTCCTCAATCTGCTTGCGGATATTCCACTTGTCGTCGTCGGATATCTTGGTTATATCCAGCTCGTATCCGAACGTTCCCACCATTGCGACTCTGCCTCTGGTTTCAAACGGGGTAATTCTGCCGACGCAGTGGTTGGGGCTGTCGGAAACATGCGAGCCGAAGCAGGAGCAGGGATAGCACAGAGAGGTTCCGTACTGTATTTTCAGGCGCTCTATGGCGTCGGTATCGTCCGAGCACCATATCTGCGGCGAATAGTACAGCATTCCGGCGTCAAAGCGGGAACCGCCGCCGGCGCAGTTTTCAAGCAGCAGGTTTGGGAAGTCGGTCAGCAGCCGCTCCTGAATTTCATATACGCCAAGAACATATCGGTGCCATATCTCGCGCTGTCTTTCGGGGGGAAGCACCTCGTTTCCTACCTCGCAGAGCTGTCTGTTCATGTCCCACTTGACATATTCGATATTGGCGGAGGAAAGTATTTTGTACATCTTGTCATAGATGTAGTCGCGAACGTCCTTGCGGGAGAAGTCGATAACAAGCTGCGAGCGGCAGGTGGTGCGGGGACGTCCGGGGATATGTATGCACCAGTCGGGGTGAGCCTTGTACAGCTCGCTGTCGGGGCTTATCATCTCAGGCTCGAACCAGATACCGAATTTCAGCCCCAGCTTGTTCACCTCGTCAACAAGGTGCTTAAGACCGCCCTTTATCTTGTTTTCGTTCACGAACCAGTCGCCTAGGCTGGATTTATCGTCGTCCCTGTGTCCGAACCAGCCGTCGTCCATTACCAGCATTTCAATCCCTGCTTTTGCGGATTCTCGTGCGATATCGAGCAGCTTGTCGGTGTCGAAATTGAAGTAGGTTGCTTCCCAGTTGTTGATGAGAATCGGGCGGCGGATATCTTTCCATTTGCCCCTTGTGAGGTTGTTCCGCATGACATCGTGGAAGGTGCGGCTCATATTTCCGATACCGTTTGCGGAGAACACCATGATTACCTCGGGCGCCTGAAATTCCTCGCCGAGGTCGAGATGCCAGCTGAAATCATAGGGGTTAATGCCGGAGAACACAGGGGTCTTTTCGTACTGGTTGACCTCGCAGCCGGCAACGAAGCTGCC
>CAYRLM010000202.1:0-4192 GCA_964425035.1 uncultured Ruminococcus sp. | reverse complement strand
TTTCGCGGGCTTAAAGACCGCCGACGCAAATAAGGCAATCGCAAAGCGTCTTGAGGACGACAACACGCTTCTCGCAATGCAGAAGATTGTCCACCCCTATCCTCACTGCTGGCGCTGCCATGAGCCGATAATCTATCGCGCGACAGACCAGTGGTTCTGCAACGTTGATATGTTCAAGAAGGATACCGTCAAGGCTATCGAGGAAGTAAAGTGGATCCCCGAGTGGGGCGAGGAGCGCATAAAGAACATGGTCAACATGCGCAGCGACTGGTGCATTTCCCGCCAGCGCCGCTGGGGCGTTCCGATACCGATACTTTACTGCGAGGACTGCGGCAAGGTTATCGTAAACGACGTGACAATCAAGGCTATTTCCGATATGTTCAGAAAGGAAAGCTCCGACGCATGGTACTCAAAAGACCCGTCCGAGTTCATTCCCGAAAGCGTAAAGTGCGAGTGCGGCTGCAATAAATTCCGCAAGGAAATGGATATATTTGACGTGTGGTTCGATTCGGGCTGCTCTCATGCGGCGGTTCTGGAGGAGCGTCCGGAGCTGTCATGGCCTGCCGACCTTTATCTTGAGGGCTGCGATCAGTACCGCGGCTGGTTCCAGAGCTCATTGCTGACTTCAGTGGCAACCACCGGCAAGGCGCCCTATAAGGCGGTCTGCACCCACGGTTGGGTTGTTGACGGCAAGGGCGAGATAATGCACAAGTCAAAGGGCAATGTCGTTCTGCCTGAGGAGGTTATCGGCAAGTATGGCGCTGACGTGCTTCGTCTGTGGGTAGCTTCGCTGGATTTCCACAACGACGTCCGTGTATCCCCGGAAATGCTCAAGCAGCTGTCCGAGGCTTACAGAAAGATTAGAAACACCGCGCGCTTTATTTTGGGCAATCTCGGCAACGGCGCAGGCTTCGACCCCGATAAGGATATGGTATCGCTTGACAAGCTGAGCGATTTCGACAAGTGGGCGCTGTCAAGGCTTGACGCGGTTATCGAGAAGGTAAAGGCTTCCTATGAGGAGTTTGACTTCTATCTTGCATATCACGCTATTCACAGCTTCTGCGTTGTGGATATGTCCAACTTCTATCTTGACATCGTAAAGGATACGCTGTACTGTTCGGCAGAAAAATCCGAGGAGAGAAGAGCCGTACAGACTGCGATGTATATTATTCTTGATTCTCTGGTAAGACTTGTTGCGCCTATTCTGACTTTCACCTCCGACGAGATATGGAAGTATATGCCGCACAGGTCAACGGACGATCTTCGTGGCGTTCCGTTCAACCCGATGCCCGAAAAGACGGGAGTTACGGTCGGCGCTGAGTTTGAAGCCAAGTGGAACAAGATACACGCAGTGCGCGACGATGTCCTCAAGGCTCTTGAGGAGAAGCGCACAGCAGGCGTTATCGGCAAGTCCCTTGACGCAGGTCTGGTGATTTACGCAGACGAGGCGAATTACAGGGAGCTGTCCGCTTATCCCGAGCTTACGCAGGCGTTCTCGGTATCCTATGTGAACGTTAAGTCCGCCGCCGAGGGCGAGGGCGAGTTCAAGGGCGCTGTCGAAGGGGTTTCCGTCACCGTCGAAAAGGCCGCGGGCGAGATGTGCGAGCGCTGCTGGAGCCATGCTCCGTCAGTAGGCTCCGACGAAAATTATCCGCACCTCTGCGCACGCTGTGCAGCGGTTATGACGCTTGATCTGGGCTGATAAATTTCCGGCAGGGGAGGGGATTTTCCCTTTCCCTGCTTAAATTATTGAGTAAATTATCGGTTCTGAGGGGGCATAATGAAAGCATTTTTGAGTAAATACAGGCAGTATGCGGGCTTGGTTCTGGCGCTGCTGCTTGTTGGGATAGATCGGCTGACAAAATGGCTGATCATCACAAATATGGAGCTGAACTCCGCAGTGAACCTGATAAAAGTCGGCGATACCGAGGTGCTGAACCTTTATTACTGCCTGAACAGCGGGTCGGCATTCAGCATGATGGAGGGGAAAACCCTGTTCCTGATTGTGAGCACCACAATTGTGATAGCTGCTCTGATTACAGCGCTTGTGACGAAGAAAGTCAAGCGAGGCTCGTATGTCACGGCGTTTTCGCTGATTATAGGCGGCGGCGTGGGAAATCTCATCGACCGTCTGTTCAACAACGGTGCTGTTATCGACTTCATCGATGTGCGGATAATTAATTTTGCGATATTCAATTTCGCCGATATTTGTGCGGTGATGGGCGGACTGCTGCTCTGCCTTTTCGTTGTGATTGACGAGGTAAAGGAAAGCCGCAGCAAGAAGCAGAAAAAAGCAGAGGAAGCGGCCGCTGCGGAAAGCGCAGCCGATGCACGGAACGCAGATGGAAACGATTGAGCTGACCGCTGTGGGCGGAGTACGTCTGGACAAGCTGATAGCAGACGCCACGGAATTATCCCGCAGCGCTGCCGTGCGGCTGATAGAGCAGGGTAATGTGCTGGTGAACGGCTCGCCCTGCGGAAAAAAGGACATGCCCGCTGTCGGAGCGACAATCGAGATAACCGTTCCCGAACCGCAGAGTGCGGATATCCTGCCGGAAAACATTCCCCTGGAAATAATCTACGAGGACAGCGACCTGTTGGTGGTGAATAAGCCGAAGGGAATGGTGGTTCACCCTGCTGCAGGTCATTATTCCGGCACGCTGGTGAATGCGCTGATGTATCACTGCGGCGGAAGCCTTTCGGGGATAAACGGAGAGATACGCCCCGGAATAGTTCACCGTATAGATAAGGACACCAGCGGACTTCTTATGGTGGCGAAAAACGATGCGGCACATCTTGCCTTATCCGAGCAGATAAAGGCGCACAGCTTCACACGGGAGTATGAAACCGTGGTGTGCGGCGCAATAAAAGAGGACGGAACGGTTAATGCGCCGATAGGCAGACACAGAACCGACCGCAAGCGAATGTGCGTTACGCCCGAAAATTCCCGCGAAGCCGTGACGCATTACTTCGTGCTGGAGCGTTTCGCCGGGTACACTCATCTGAGGGTAAGACTGGAAACCGGGCGCACTCATCAAATAAGGGTACACATGGCGTATATCGGACACCCGGTAGCGGGCGACCCGGTTTACGGCAGCGGCAAGCCGACATGGCTTGAGGGACAGTGCCTTCATGCAAAAAAAATAGGCTTCGTCCACCCGAGTACGGGAGAATATATGGAATTCGACAGCGAGCTGCCGGATTATTTTAAGAAATTCTTGAATAGCATAGGGGACTGAGAATGGAATTCAGCAAGGTCATACTGATGACAGATTTGGACGGTACTCTGCTGACTGACGACAAGCGGATACTTCCCTGTGATCTTGAAGCGATAGAGCGCTTCCGCGCCGGCGGCGGAATTTTCACGATGGCGACCGGACGTGGATATTCAATGGCACGTCATATCGCCGACAGGCTGCGGCTGGACTGTCCGGCGGTGGTATACAACGGCGCAGCGGTCTACGATTTTCGGCAGGATAAATTCCTGTGGCAGTGCGAGATAGGCAGCAGGGCGACGGACATAATAAAGCATATCGCACAGCGCTTCCCTGATATCGGCGTCGAGGTGCTGCGGGGCAATGTGGTGTATGTTCCCTATCTGAACGATATGGAGCAGTGGCACCTTGACCTTGAAAATGTGCAGCCTGACAGAACGCCGCTTGACGATATCCCGAAAACGGGCTGGCTCAAGGTTCTGTTCGCCTATCCGCCCGAGAAGCTGGACGAGCTGGAGCAATATGTCCGCAGCTGCACGGAGCTTCAAGGCGTTCAGTGGGTAAGGTCTGCGCCGATGTTCTTTGAATGTCTGCCTGAGGGGATAGACAAGTCTGCCGGATATAAGCAGCTTATCCGTGCGATAGGCGCCGAAAACAGATTTACCGTTGCGGCAGGAGATTTCATGAACGACTATGCGATGATAAAGTCTGCAGATCTGGGCGCAGCGGTGGCTTCCGCACTGCCCGAGGTAAAGGCGGCTGCGGACGTGGTTCTGTGCGACAACAATTCCGGCGCAATGGCACAGCTTATAGAGCATATCGAAAGGCTGTGAGCCGTTTTATATCGCTGTCACCGTAATATCATATATCGTTAAATCGGGCGAAAGCCCATAGTTAGTTAAATCGGGCGAGAGCCCACAGTTACAGGAGGTCTATATGGACGCACTACTGAAAAAGCAGCTTGAGATTGCTGCAAC